>DATGOH010000132.1:0-10209 GCA_035306165.1 Ferdinandcohnia sp. | reverse complement strand
TCGCGCATGCGCTCGTACAGGCGCGAGTTCTCCACCACGGTGGCGATCTGCTCACCCACCTCGAGCATCAGGGCGATCTCGTCCGAGGAGAAGGCCTCCGGCACGCGCTCGTCCCAGAGGTTGAGAAAGCCGATCACGCGGTCTGCGCCGATGAGCGGGATGCAGATGCCCGCCCGCATCGCGTTGAGGGCGGAGGCGAGCTCGGATAGGAGCTTGGCCTCCTCCTGTAGCTTCGCCCGCTCGGGATCCTTTTCCTCCGCCACGTCGGTGGCGGCGCCGTTGCCGCCGAGCAGGTAGCGCAGCTCCTCCTGGCGGCGCTCGACGTTCTCGCGCAACACCGCCTTCTGTCCGCTGCGCGCCACCGTGAGCAGGCCGCGTGCGGCCGCGGCGTCGAGGAAGGGAATGGGGGCCGGGCCGCGGCTGTCGATGAGCGAAAAGCCCGGCCGGCTGTCGGCGAGCAGGTAGAGCGAGGCGTGCGTCACGCGCCGAGATTCGTGGAAGGTGTCCAGGCAGACCCGCGCCACGTGCAGGGGATCGATGATGCCGCCGAGCCGGGACTTGAGCGCGGTGAGGGTGCGCAGAAGCTCCGCCCGCTCGCGAAAGAGCGCGGAGGTCACCCACGATTCCACGGCGGCGCGCAGCGGATCGAGGAGGTTGAGCACGACCACCGAGGCGACGAGGGTGTTGAAGAGGAAGAGCGCGACGCCGCCGCTCACCCAGAGGACCAGGCCCACGTAGATGGCGGTGAGGATCAGGGCGAGGAGCGAGAGAGCGGCGAAGCGGCCGAGGAATTCGTTGAGGTCGAGCAGGCGATGGACCTGCAGCGTCTGCGAGAGGAAGAAGAGGTAGAGGATCGTCGCCAGCGGGCCGAGCGAGGGGAAGGGCAGCCCGACGGCGGCGAAGACGTCGAGGGCCGAAACGACGAGCGCGCCGACGCCGCCGTAGAAGAGGTAGGCGAGCCGCTGCCTCTCCACCCGCGAGCCCACCTGGCGCATGCGCCGCAGCAAGAGCGCCAGGGTCTGGCCCACGCTCGCCATCGCCAGAAGGCCCACGCCCACGCGGGCGGCGGCCGCCTGGGCGAGGGGCGTGAGCGCGACCACGCATCCGACGACGCCCGCCAGCGCGGCGAGGTTGCGCTCCCGCCGCGCCGGTCCCACCCCCAGAAAGGCGAGGAAGAAGGCGAGCACCGCCCAGGGGACGAGCGCACCCGTCGCCACGGCGACCCGACCCCAAAGCCCCGCGCCGGTGATGGAAAAGAGGAAGCGCGCCAGATACCATGCGGCGAAGGAGAGGCAGGCGAGGGCGAAGAGCGAGAAGCTGCGCGCCCGCTGCCTCCGCAGGAGCATGGAGATCGCCAGCGCCAGGGCGACGATCGCTGCCAGCAGCGAACTCTGGGTGCTCAGATCCAAGGCAGCTTCATTAGAGCCGGTTTCGGCCGGGAAGCAACCGCGGGGTGGCGAAGGAACCTCGCGGTGGAGGCGGGCGTGGTCGGGAACATCGCGAGCGGGCTGGTCGTCCTCCTGGCGGCATTGACGCCCGCGCTGGCCGCCGCCGAGCCGCGACTCGAGCTCGGTTCGGAGGGTCTCGCCCGCGGCGCGCGCGCCTTCCACGAAGGCCGGCTCGGGGAGGCGCGCAAGCTCCTCGAAGCCCACGACGACGGCTCGGCCGACGCCGCCTTCCTCCGTGCCTTGGTGCATCTGCAGGACGGCCGGCCGGAGGCGGCCGAGACGTTGCTCGCCCCGCTTCCCGAGCGCCTTCCCGCCATCGCCCACCGCGTCCTCCTCCGCCTGGGAGCGGCGCGCGAGGCGCAGAAGGCGTGGTCGCGCGCGCTGGAGGCCTACGAGCGGATTCCGGCGGGAACGGCGGTGGACGACGAGGCGCGGCTCGGTCGGGCGCGCGCGCTGGCGGCGCTCGGCCGCACCAGGGAGGCGCGCGCCGTCCTCGCCCCGCTCGGCGAGCGGCCGCCGCCGGCGTGGGGCGTGGACCGGGCGGCCCAGGCGCTCTTGCTCATGGGGGAGCTCGCCGAAAAGGACGATCGCGCCGCCGCCATCGCCGCGTACCGAAAAATCTGGATCGATCATCCCCGCGCGCCCGAAGTGGAGGCGGCGAAAAAGAGGCTCGAAGCCTTGCGGGCGGCGGGGCTGACGGTGGAGGAGAAGGTCCGGCAGGCCGCCAACTGGATCGACGTCCACCGCAACGAGGAGGGCGCCGAGCAGATTCGCGCCCTCGATCTGCATGCGCGCCTTCCCGATCCCCTGGCCTGCCACGCGCAGCTCTACCTCGGGCGCGCGCTGCGCAAGATGCGCCGCCACGGCCAGGTCCCGCCGGTCCTCGAGCCGGTGGCGGATCGCTGCGAGGATCCGGAGATCCGCGCCCGCGCCCTCTACCTCCTCGCCACGAGCACCACCATCCTCGACCCGCCGCGCGGAGCGAAGGTGTGGAAGCGGCTCGCCGCGGAGCTTCCCGAACACTCCTACGCCGACGACGCCCTCTTCCACGCGGCGGAGGTCGAGCGGCGTGCGGGGCGGCTCGACGCGGCGCGGGAGCTCTTGCACGAGCTCATCGCCCGCTATCCCGACGGCGACTTCCGCGCCGAGGCGCTGTTCCATCTCTTCTGGATGGAGCGGGGCGAGGGCCGTCTGGAGGCGGGCCTTCCGGCGCTCGTCGCGCTGGAGGCGGAGCCGCGGGAGCGCCCGCGCGCCCTGTATTGGCAGGGGCGGACGCTTCTCGAACTGGGCCGGCCGGCCGAGGCCCTGGCGGCTTACCGCGTCCTGTTGCTCGAACACGCGGCCACCTACTACGCCTTGCTCGCGCGCGGGCAGGTGGAGGCCATCGATCCGGCGCTCGCCGCCGAACTCCGGCCGGAGCTTCCCCGCTTCACCGCGGGCGGCGTGGACCTCACGGTGCTGGCGGGCGATCCGCACTTCGAGGCGGCCGTCGATCTCGTCCGGCTCGGATTCGGCGCCGAGGCCGTTGCGGAGCTCCTTCGCATCGACCGCAAGGCCGCGGGGCGCGATCCGCACGCGGCCGCGCTGGCGGTCGTCCAGCTCCTCGATCGGGCCGGCGCGCGCCAGGCGGCCCACCAGATCGCGCGGGTGGAACTCGCCGGCCTGCTCGGGAGCGGCTATGGACCGGAGACGGCGCTCGCCTTCCAGCTCGCTTATCCGCTCGCCTACCGCGACCTGGTGGTGACCCATGCGACCAAGAACGGGGTGCCGCCCGACCTGCTCCAGGCCCTGATGCGGGAGGAGTCGAGCCTCGACCCCAAGGTGGTGTCCTGGGCAGGGGCGGTGGGCCTGACGCAGCTCATGGTCGACACCGCGCGGGCGGTCGCCCGGCGCCTCGGCATCGGTCCGGTCAACGCGAAGACGCTCGAGGATCCGGCCACGAACGTCCGCCTCGGTACCGCCTATCTCGGTTCGCTCCTTCAGCGCTTCGACGGCAACTACGCCCTCGCTTGCGCGGCCTACAACGCGGGACCCGGCGCCGTGCAACGGTGGCTGCGCGAGCGGGGGAGCTTGCCGCTCGACGCCTTCGTGGAGGAAATTCCGATCGACCAGACCCGCACCTACGTCAAGCGGGTGCTCGACAGCTTCGCGGCCTATCGGCTCGTCTACGGAGAGGGGGAGGATCGCTTCCCCTCGATCGCGCCCGGAAGGGCGGGGGTCCGCTGACCGCGACGGCACCGGTTGGGGGTGAGCATGGCGGACCGGCAGGCGATCGAGCGGAGGGCGGCTCTCCTGGTCCGCGCCCTCGAAGAGCGGGGGAGGACGGCCGCCGCGCGGGGCGCCGAGGTGGCGGTCCTCCTCGGGGCGCCGGGGGCGTCCGCGGTCCGGTCGCTCTCCCGGCGCTTGCCCGCGCTCCGTTTGCGCACAGGGGACGGCTCCCTCCTTCTTGACATTCGGTCCATCTCGGAGGACGACATTGCGCGGGTCGCCGAGGTGGTGGCCGCGGAACTGCTAAGCGTGGAGGGGACGAGAGCCTGAACGAGGCGGGAGACGGAGAGAGGTGAGCCAAATCCACGCCAGCGTGCTCGTGTTGAATCGGTCCTTCCAGCCGATTCACGTCACCTCTCTGCGCCGCGCCTTCACGCTCCTCTACCTCGGCGTGGCCAAGGCGATCGACGAGCAATTCCGCCTCTTCGACTTCGCCTCGTGGTCGGCACTGTCGGCGGAGCACGGCGATTCGATCGGCACGCCCTCGCGCCGCATCCGGATCCCGTGGGTGATCGTGCTCGTGGCCTTCGATCGCTTCCCGCGACCGAAGGTCCGATTTTCGAGACACAACATTTTTTTGCGCGACGGAAACACCTGTCAGTACTGCGGGAAGGTGTTTCCGCGGTCGGAGCTCAACCTCGACCACGTCGTGCCGCGCGCGCAGGGCGGAGCGACCACCTGGGACAACGTCGTCTGCTCTTGCGTGACGTGCAACTTGAAGAAGGGCGGGCGCACGCCGGAGCAAGCGGGGATGACGCTCTTGCGCAAACCCTTCCGACCGAAGTGGAGTCCGATGTACCGGTCCTTCGGTCGATACCGCGGCCACGAGGCATGGAAGCCGTTTCTCTCCTTCGTGGACGCCTCCTACTGGAACACGGAGCTCCTCGAGGAGTGAGACGCCGGCCGGCTGTGGAAAGCCTCCGGCCGGCCGATGGCATTCGAAACCTGCTGTGCTAGGGTGTGGTTGCGATGCGCACCTTCGCGGACTCCATGCCATTCGGTGACGACGAGCTTTTCCCCGCGGGGGAGGTGCGCGCCGGTACGGCCGAGGACAAGCGCATCGTCGCCATCGGCGGGGGGAAGGGTGGCATCGGCAAGTCCCTGCTCGCCTCCAACCTCGGGATCGAATTGGCGCGGCACGGCCACCGCGTGGTCCTCGTGGACCTCGACCTGGGTGGCGCGAACCTCCACACCTGCCTGGGCATCCCGCATCCCGAGGAAACCCTGTACGACTTCGTGGGGCGGCAGGTGGAGCGGCTCGACGACCTGGCGGTCCCGACCGGCGTGGACAACCTCCGCCTCATCTCCGGTTCGCTCGACGCGATCGGTGCGGCCAACCCGCTGCACCAGCAGAAGCTCCGCCTCATCCGCGCCATCCGGGGGCTCGACGCCGACATCGTCGTGCTCGACCTCGGCGCGGGCAGCCACTTCAACGTGCTGGACTTCTTCCTGGTGGCGGACCAGGGGATCGTCACGCTGGTGCCCGAACCGACTTCGGTGGAAAACGCCTACCGCTTCGTGAAGGCGGCGTTCTTCCGCAGGCTCAAGGCGGTCGAGACCGTTTACGATCTGCACGACATCCTCGCCGAGGCGATGCGGTCGAAGCGTCCGATGAGCCCCGCGCAGCTCTTCGAGGCCGTGGCCGAGCGCGATCCCGAGGCGGGTCGCAGCCTCGCCAAGGAGATGCGGGCCTTTCGCCCCTTCGTGGTGGTCAACAGCGTGCGCGAGGCCGCGGACCTCGCCCTGGGAGAGGGCATCTGCACCGCCTGGCGGCGCTTCTTCGGGATCGAGCTGCGCTACCTCGGCTACGTTCGCTACGACGAGGAAGCCTGGAGGGCGGTGCGCGCCCGCCGGCCCCTCCTGCTCGAGAGGATGCATCAACCGATCGCGGAGGATCTGCGGGCGATCACCTGCAACCTCCTCGCGAGCTTTTCGGGAGAGGAATGAGCGCACGTTGTCCGTACGAGGTCCTCGAGGTGGAGCCCGGCGCTCCCTTTTCCGAGATCCGGCGGGCCTACGAGCGCATCCGCGCCATCTTCGGGCCGAATTCGCTGGCGGTGTATTCGCTCGTCTCCCCCGAGCAGCACCGCGCCGTGCTGCTCGAGATCGAAGACGCCTACCGCATCCTCTCGGATCCGGAGCTGCGCGCCTCGCACGACGACGTGCACGGGCACGCTCCGCCACCCGCCGACGAGGTGGACGAGACGCCCGGTCTTCGTCCCGGGCCGCCCCTCTCGCCCGAGGGCGACGACCCGCCGCGCGCGCGCGCGGAGGCCGCCGCGCGGACCGGGGCCGACGACCCGGTGCCGTCCTTCGCCGCGCGCGACGCCGCATCTGCGCCGACGATGCGCGCGGTCGCGCAAGTGCAGCCGGGGGAGATTCCCGGCACCGGCGCCGAAGGGCAGGACCGGTCCGCCAGCGCGGGCCCCACCACGGACACCGAACCATCGGCGCCGACGGTCGATCGCGCGGCCGATGCGGCCGAATCCACGCCGCTCGTCGCCGAGGAGGCCGCGCCTCCCCGGATCCGGCCGACGCCTCCCCCCTTGCCGCCGCACGTCGTGGCGAGGCCTGCCGAGCCGCCCACGGCGCCCCTGCCGCCCATCTCCGAGGACACCGTCTTCACCGGCGAGCTTCTGCGCCAGGTGCGCCTTGCGCGCGGGATGACCATCCGGCAGATCGCGGATCGCACCAAGATCTCGCCCACCCACATCGAGAGCATCGAGCTGGAGCGGTGGGACTGGCTCCCTGCGCGGGTCTTCCTTCGCGGCTTCCTCGTTTCGCTCGCCCGGGAGCTGCGCCTCGACCCGGAGCAGGTCAGCCGCACGTTCCTTTCGCGGCGGGAGCGGACGGGCTGATGTTTTGATTCCCCCGCGGCGTGCGCCTAGACTCGGAACCGAACGTCGCAGCCGAGACCGTCATGCCAAGCGAAGAAGAGAAGTCCAAAGCCATCCGGCTGGCTCGCGCCATCGCCTCCGACATCTCCCTCTACAACGAGGAGAAGATCAACAAGGGCATCGAGGAGGACAACCTCTTCGAGGTGCTCGAGGAGGATCTGGAGGAGGGCAGGGAGCTGTACCGCAGCCGGGTCTCCGACGAGATCTACCGCACCACCAACTTCTTCGAGCGGGCGATCGTGGACATCATCGTGCGCAACCGGGGTCACATCCGGTCCAAAGTCTGGCTGTGATGCGCCCACGCGCAGGCGCCTTCGGCGCCCCGGAGTGAGCCGCTGCATGGGCGAGCGCGTCGTCCACCGCGTGCCGGACGAGGCGAGCGGCGTCCGTCTCGACCGCTTCCTCGCGGAGCGGCACCAGGAACTCTCCCGCTCCAGGCTGCAGGCCCTCGTCGAGGATGGCTGCGTGCTCGTCGACGGCCAGGCCGCCAAGCCCTCGCGCAAGCTGCGCGGGGGCGAGGTGGTCTCGGTGGAGGTGCCCGAGCCGGTGCCCGCCGAGCCGCAGCCGGAGGCCTTGCCCCTCGACATCCTCCACGAGGACGCCGACCTGCTCGTGGTGAACAAGGCGGCCGGGATGGTGGTCCACCCGGCGGCCGGCGTGGATTCCGGCACGCTGGTCAACGCCATCCTCTTCCACGTCCACGATCTCGCCGGCATCGGCGGCGAGATCCGCCCGGGCATCGTGCACCGCCTGGACAAGGACACTTCCGGCTGCTTGGTGGTGGCCAAGAACGAGCGCGCGCTCAACCGATTGCAGCAAGCCTTCAAGGGAAGGCGGGTGGACAAGCGCTACCTCGCGATCGCCTACGGCGATCCGCCGGAGGCGTGGACGATGGACACGCCCTTCGGGCGCCATCCGACCGACCGCGTCCGCTTCACCTCGAAGCGGCCGGTCGGACCGCAGCGGCAGGCGATCAGCCACTTCCGCGTGCGCGAGCGCTTCGGCGTGGCGGCGCTGGTGGAGGCCGAGATCGTGACGGGGCGGACGCACCAGATCCGCGTGCATCTCTCGGATGCGGGCCATCCCCTTCTCGGCGACGAGCTCTACGGCGGCGCGTTGCGCAAGCGGCGGCTCGAGGAAAGCGCCGTCGCAAGGCAGGCCGAGGCGGCCATCGGGCGGCAGGCCCTGCACGCGCATTCGCTCGCCTTCCCCCATCCATCGACCGGGGAGACGATGCGCTTCGAGGCGCCGATCCCCGAGGACTTCCGGAGCGCGCTCGACGTGCTCCGTGCGTATACTGGGGCCCCGTGACCAGCCGTCCCTCGCTCGCCCGCACCTACCCCACCACGGTGGGACTGCTCGTCCTCATCGGCGTGGTCTTCCTCCTCGAGGAGGTCTTCGGTGGGTCCCAGACCCCCGGCGTCATCCTGGATTTCGGGGCGAACTACCCGCCCTTGGTCCTGGAGGACGGCCAGTGGTGGCGGCTGCTGACCGCCACTGTCCTGCACATCGGTCTCGTCCACCTCCTCGTGAACGCCTGGGCGCTCTGGCAGCTCGGCCGGCTCTCCGAGATCACCTTCGGCAGCGCGCTCACGCTGGCGCTCTTCGTCTTCACCGGGCTGTGCGGCACGAGCCTCGGCCTGCTGCAGGACAAGGCGAGCGCCGGCGCGTCGGGTGCGCTCTTCGGCCTGGAGGGGGCGCTCGTCTCCTTCTTCGTCCGCCACCGCGACCGGCTCACCCCCGCGGGCAGGGAGATCCTCCGGCAGCTCTTCTTCTGGTCGGCGTTGGTGATGGGCCTGGGCTTCGTGGCGCCGGGCATCGACTGGGTCGGCCATCTCGGGGGATTCTTGGGCGGGCTCGCCGTGGGCTGGGTCATTCCCCCACCACATCGGAGGGGCGGATGGACGCGCGCCGTCGCGGCGGTGGCGATGATTCTGCTCGTCGCGGCGCTCGCCGCGGGCGCGGCCCACAACCCACGACTCGCCTGAAAATCGCCAAGTGCAGGGGCCTGTGGTAGAAGCCACCTTGGATCTTTTCGACCTTGGAGGAGCCGGATGCGCCGCTTCGTGGCCTTCACCCTCGTCGCCTGTTTGCTGCCGGTCGGGGCCGGTGCGCAGGCGGAAGCCAAGCTCGCGGAAGTGGAACGGGGGGTCTGGGCCGCGAGCCACGTGGGCGCGGTGTACTACCTCGAACTTCCGGGTGAAAACCCGGGTACCGCCGTCGGCAGCCTGATCGGGATCGAGGTCGGCTACGACCTGCTTCGGTCCTTGCAGATCGGGGTCCTGGCCTGGGGCCAGTCGGTGGGCGCCCCGGCGGACTACCGGGGCATCACCGACGACGCGAAGGATCCGCGGGGCGCCCGCGGCGACTTCCAGAGCATGATGCTCGGGGGTGGGCTGCGCTGGGCCTTCCTCCGGCTCCCCGATGAAAACGGCGTCGAGCGCACCCACTTTTTCGTTCGCGGGGGCGCCGGCGTCACCCTCTCGCGCCCGGTCGGCATCCTCGACGAGCGAGGGATCTTCGGGAGCGGTGGGCTCGGCGTGGAGTACTTCACCCAGCTACGACACTTTTCCGTGGGCGTGGAGCTCGGCTGGCTGGGGCTCTTCGGCGAGCTCGGTGCGGCCCACGCTCTCACCTTGTTGCCCCACCTGAAGTACACGTTCTGAGGGGGATTTGCGGATGCGGAGGAGCGTGGGTTCTTCCACCGTGCAGGGCGATCCGCGGGAAGCGCTCGAAAGACTCTTGGAGGCGGCCGAGGCCGCAGCAGCGGAAGGGGCGGCGGAGATCGCCGAGGCCATCGTCGCCCTCGGCCAGGACGCGCTCGAAGAGCGGGACGACGTCGAGTTCGCCGAGCGGTGCCTCGAAGAGGCGCTCCAGGTGGACCCGGACTGCGAGGAGGCGCTCGCCCTCGCCCAAGCGATCGACGCGCGCCTAAACGGGCCGCCCTCCGGCGAGACGGCGCAGGACGAGCCGGAGGCGCTCGAGCCGGAACCTTCCGTCGAGGCGACGGCCGCCGCCGAGGCGGCCGAAACCGCATCCGGCGCGGACGACGCGCCACCGGTCGAAGCGCGGCCGGAACCGGCCATCGAGGAGGAGCCGCCGCCCCCTCCGCCACCACCTCCTCCTCCGCGCACCGACGCCGATCGTTTTCGCGATCTCCTCCGCGCTTTCGCCGCCCGCCCCGGCGATCTCGAGGTCCGAGCGGAACTGGTCGAGCTCGCCCAGAAGGCCGACTTCGAGACGGCGCTCATCGAGCGCTGGAACGACCTCCTGGAGGAGCAAGAAGATCCGGCGCTTTGCGAGTCGCTGCGCGAAGGGCTGATCGGCCTGCTCGAGCGCAAGAAGCGCCGCGCCATCCGCGCCGGTGACGAGGCGGAGGAGCGCGCCCTCGACCTGCGCATCGCCGGTCTCCTCCACCAGGCGAACCCCGATCGGGCGCTCGCTCTCTATGCGGCGGTCCTGGATGCGCGGCCGAGCGACGTGGATGCCCGGGAGGGGCTGCTCGCCCTCTGGCGTGACGGCGTCGCGGATCGGGACGCCACGTGGGACGCCCTGGACCGTGCCCTGGCGCGCGGCGGCGATCACGCCACCCGGCT
>DATGOH010000131.1:0-6765 GCA_035306165.1 Ferdinandcohnia sp. | reverse complement strand
CGGGAACCAGGTGTCCGGACACTCGATGGCGGCGAGGGGATCGTCCTGCTTCTCGGTGCGCTTGCGGAAGATGCCGAGCAGACCGCGGAAGGAACGGGAGATGCTCTTCCAGTCCATGAAGAAGCTGGTGAGCCCCGAGGCCACGAGGATGGCCGCGCCCGGCCAGAGCGTCCAGTTGACGATCTCCTTGTAGGAGACCTCCGTCACCAGCCCCTGCTCCACCAGCGCCGGCGCCAAAAAGGCGTAGGTGAGGATGCCGCCCAAGAGCATCGACCAGCCCGTGCGGAAGCTCATCAGCGCGCCGGCGCCGAAGAGGACGAGCTCGGTCTTCAGCGTGAGCGTCCAGTCGCGCGCCGCCCGGCCGGCGATCTGGAAGGGCAGGGGGATGGAGGAGGGAAGGTTGAACGGCATGAAGGCGGCCTTGGCATCGCGAAACCACGCGAGGGCCGCGCCGATGGCAGCGGCGATGCCGAGGAAGCGCGCCTGCTCGCTCCCGCTCGCCTTCGTCTCCTCGTGGCTGGCCTCGTGCAGCGTGCGCAGCGTGGCCGCGGTGGCGGTGCCGGTCGGGAAGGCGAGCTGCTCGCGGTTGATGAGCTGCCGCTTGACCGGGATCGCCGCGAACACGCCGAGCAGGGCGATGGCCGAGAACCAGACGAAGAGCCAGACGCCGCTCGGCCGGACGGTGGTGAGCATCAGCAGCGCGGGGAGCGCCGCCATGTTTCCGCCGCCGGTCATGAAGCCGGCCGCGGAGGCCACCGAGCCCATGGCGTTGTTCTCGAGGACGGTGAAATCCCGTTTCACGAGACCCACCGCTTTGAGCGAGCGGAAGATGGCGAAGGCGAGGATGCAGGAGGTCAGGGTGACGCCCAGGCTCCACCCCGTCTTGAGCACCACCGAGAGGTTCGACAGGCACATGATGCCGCCGAGGAGCATCCCGGTGACGACGGCGCGCGGGGTGAGCTGGGGCTCGCCCCAGCGATAGGTGGTTTCCAGCCAGACGAGTTCGGGATCCTTCTCGGCGGGCGCGGGCACGGTTCGGGGCGACTCCGCGCCGCGCGGTGCGGGCTCGAGCTCCGGGTTGCGCATGAAGACGTTGTGGCAGAATCCGGGCGAAAAGCAAAAGCAAAATGGTCGGGGCGGGCGGTCGCTCGGCCGTTCGTCGGTTGGCGCCTAGGTCGCGCGGAGGGGAAGCTCGACGGTGAAGACCGAGCCCTTTCCCAGCTCGCTCTCCACGTGGATCGTGCCGCCGTGGGCCTCGACCACCTGGCGGGTGATCCAGAGGCCGAGGCCGAAGCCGCCGTAGTAGCGGGCGGAGACGGCCCGCTCGAAGCGGTCGAAAATGCGCTTCTGATCCGCGCGCGAGATGCCGATCCCCTGGTCGGCCACCACGATGCGGGCGCGGTCTTCGTCGCGTTCGATCGCCAGTTCGATGGGGTTCCCCTCGCCGTACTTGATCGCGTTGGAGAGCAGGTTGTCGATCACCTGGTCGATGCGGAGTGGATCCCAGTATCCGCAGATCTCCTCGTCGAGTCCGCGCACCGTCAGCTCGCTGCCCGATTGTTCGAGGGCGACGCGGTAGCGATCGACCACCTCCTGGGCGACCCTCGCCAGATCGACCTCCGTGCGCTCCGGCAGCAGACGCCCGTGCATGATCCGCGAGACGTCGAGGAGCTCGTTGATGAGATCGCCGATCCGTCGCGTCTGGCGCAGGGCGAGGCGGAGGCGATTGGGGATCTCGCCGGGAAGGTCGGGCATCCGATCCACGGTGCGCTGCAACGACTGGAGCTGCAGCTGCAGCGTGGTCAGCGGCGTGCGCAGCTCGTGAGAGGCCACGGAAAGGAAGAGATCTCGCGCCCGGATGGCTTCCATCGCCTCCTCCTGTGCGCGGCGCCGGTCGGTGATGTCGATGCCGATCGAGATGATGAAGTCGTCGTCGTCGTCGGACGTACCGCCCTGCAGCCGGGTGTTGGTCCACTCGAAGAGTCGCCGCGTGCCGTCGTGCGCGATCATGTGGTTCTCGCCGACGGGGTAGTCGCTCTGGAGCCGCGCCCGCACCACCGGCAGCTCCTCCTCCGGGATGATGCCGAGTTCCCAGTAGGCCTTGCCGATCACTTCCTCGGGAGACTTGCCGACGAACTCCTGGGCGGTCCGGTTGATGCGGACCATCCGGCCGTCCTTGTGGTGGACGAAGATCAGGGCGCCGATCGAGTCGAAGATCGCGGAGCCGAAGTCGCGCTCGCGACGAAGATCCCGGGTCCGGCTCTCCACCTTCGCTTCGAGGTCGGATTTGGCCTCCACGAGCTGCTTGAGCGCCGTTCCCCTCTCCTTGAGGACCGCACCCACCGTGAGCGTGGTGATGGCCACGGTCACCAAGTAGAGGTGCGTGAGGATCTCGGCGGTGGTGGAGGTGGGCACGCCGAAGGCGCTCCAGCCGCGCAAGGTCCCCCACACCGGAACGAGCGAGGCCACGAAGACCGAGATCGGTCCGCCCCACGACTCCGCCCGCAGCGACACCCAGAGGGTGAGGGGGAGGACCAGCAGGATCATCATCTGCTGGTAGGCCTGGAAGAATCCCAGGAAATTGGTGGAGGCGAGGAGGGTGGCGAAAACGAGCACCGCGAGGATGGGGAGGATCTCCGCCCACACGGCCCGGGGAAGGCGGGGCCGGCGCTCGTAATGGATCATGAAGGCCAGGGGCGCGACGAGCAGGACGCCGGAGATGAACTTGCTCAGGCGGTAGGCGAAGAGCGTGACGATCTCCGCGAAGGGCAGATCGAAAATCAAACCCATCGCGACGCGCACCAAGTTTCCGGCGATGCCGGCGACGAGGCCCGCGGTGAGGAGCTGGAGCACGCCCCGGCGCGTGTCGAGGGGATTGAGGTGCCGGGACGTGTGCAAAAGCTGCGCCGCGAGGATGATCTGTCCGGTCAGGATTCCCGAGACGACGAGCTGCAGCAGGAGGGGCGGCAGGCGTCCGGTGGGTCGCACCACGGCCACGTCGGCCGTGAGGAAGGCGACCAGCCAGATGCCGAGGAAGCAGCGGGGCCCGAGGAGCCGGGCGGCCACCAGGGCCAACCCCACCTCCGGCCAGTTCTGCGCCGGGGCGGAAATGCCCCAGGTGAAGAGGAGCCCCATCAGGGCGCCGGCTGCGCTCGCGAGCGCAGAGAGGGCGTTGACGCGGGTCCAGTCGACGATCGTGTTCCAGGCGGCCGCCACCCCAGGTCGAGAATGGGGATCGGGCCGCCGCTCCGACGCATCCTTCCCGGTCGGGCGGGGGCGCCCGTCGGGGCCTCACTCGCCCGGCCGTGATCAGCCGACGCGGAACACGACCACGATCACCGCGAGCGGGAGCATGAGGGTGGCGAGCCCCTGCACCATCGCCAGGCGCCGCATCGCCTTGTCGTAAGCGGGGCCGCCGTCGGCGGCCAGGGGGGCGGCGCGTCCGCGGAGGCGGAAGACGACCACGTTGCCGATCACCGCGAGGAGGACGAGCAGGATCTTGATGTGCACGAAGGTGGCACCGCGCGGGAAGACGCTCCCGTAGACGGTGAGGGCGAGGGCAATCCCCGAGACGGGGGTGAGCACCATGCCCACGAGCTCGTAGGGTGTGAAGCGGCGCAGGCCGGCCCAGCAGGTCTGCCGGGCGAGGGGATCTTCGGCCTTGCGGGCGACCACCTGCAGGCCGGTGGTGGCGAGCAAGCCGACGAACCAGGCCACGAAGCCGAAGACGTGCAAAAGTTTCCAGATGGCGTACATGCGGGCAGCTTAGCGCCGGCTCGCCCGTCCCTTCAATCGGTGCGCGCGATGCTTTCCTCGGCGCGCAGCAGGGCGGCGACCCGCGCCTCGTTGTCGCGGATGCGGGCGAGGTGGACGCCCACGACCCGCCTCTGCCGCATGCGCGCATGCCGTTCGAGGAAGGCGTCGAGCGGCTCGTCGATCACCCGCCGCTCGCGCAGTGCGGCGTGGCGCACGTAGCGCACGCCCTCGCGCTCGACGATGAGCCCGGTGTGGGTGATGCGGGTGGGCGTGCCCTCCCGCGGCTCGCGGACCACGTCGATCACCAGCCCCGCGGGGAGCGTGGCCGCGAGGGCGCGGGCCGCATCCAGCGGGAGGATGGGCAAGCGGTGCACCCCCTCCAGCTCCGGCAGCCACCGCAGCGCCGGCAGGACGGTGCGCGCCTTCCATCGCTGCGGATCGAGGGCGATCTCGATCCACTCCAGGGCCTCGCCGGCGAGTTCCGGCGTGACCTCTTCCAGGTAACCCTTGCGGACGAGGTCCGGGATCCACTGCGCCTCCATCAGGTGCAGGCGGCGTTCGTAGCTCGGCGGCCCGCCGTCGGCGTAGCGGATGTCGTCGAGGATGCGGGCGGCCTGGGCGCGATCGCTGCGGTGGGCGAGGGCGATGGCCGTCTCCACCAGGGTGAGGCAATCGAAGGCGTCCTCGCGGTAGCGGGCGTCGGGATCGATGCCCTCGCCCTCCCCGAGCGGAGAGCGTCGATAGGGGGCGCCGACGAAGGGGGCGCTCGCGGCCTCGACGCGCTCGGCGATCGGAGGCACGGCGCTCGTGGCGACGGCGGCGGCGAGCAGCACCGGCAGCATCACGGCGCCGATGCTACCCGGATCTCCTCGGCGGGGAAACGATCGCCTCGGCGCAGAAGAAGCGCGCGGAGCGGGTCGGGCAGGTAGGCCAGCCGGCCGCCGGGGCGGATTTCCTCCAGGAGCCGCCGAGCCGCTTCGAGGTCGTCGGCGAAGCGGAGGTCGACGCCCAGGCCCGCGGGCGCCGCGACCGGTGGGCCCACGCCCACGAGGACGCCCCCGACCACCAGGCCGCGGGCGGCGAGGCGGAGGGCGCGCTCCGCCTCGTCGGGGTGGCCGAGTTCGACGGCGATTCCGTCGTAGCCTTCGTCCACCTCGACGGCGCGCCAGCGAAGGACGTGGGCGCGCGCCGCGCGGTGTGCGATCGGGAGATCCCCGGCGAAGACCGCGCTCGGGCGGCCGCCGCGTTGGAAGGCCACCTCCACCGCGAAGATCGGCGGAAGCGCGGCCACGAAGAGCGGAAGGTGCGGTTCGTGGGGGGGCCGCGACCCCGCGGCCGTCACCGCCTCCCGCAGGGCGCGGGCTCCGCCGACGACCATCGCCTCCGGATCGAGGGCGAGGCGCGCGACGACCACCACCTTGTCTGCCTCGGCCACGGGGCGGAGCGCGCACAGCCCGGGGAGGATCGCCCGCATCGGAGAGCCCTCGTCGAGGGTGCCGTACACGCCGACCGCCGCCACGCGGGCCCGCGCCGCCGCCTCCACCACGGCGTCCACCGCGAAGCGCAGGTCCTCGGAGCCGCCCGCGCGGGGCGCCACCACGGCCACGCGGTCGCCCGGCTCGAGGAAGCGTTCGAGGGCCGGCTGCCCGAGCGGCCGGCGGAGCGCCTTGTCCACGGTCTCCCGCGGATCCGGCAGCGAGGGGGGCTCGGGGGGAGAGAGGAGGTCCATCGAATCGGGCGTGCGGCGGGCGGAAACGTTCGAAAGCGAATACCGTTGAAGCATCGTATGCGAGATCGCGCCAGTCCGTTCGAGCAGCAGGGAAAAATCGTCGCGCGGGACGGCGCACGCCTCTGGTACCGGGTGCGGGGCCGAGGTCCGGCCCTGGTCTTCCAGAACGGCGTGGGGGTGACCACCACCTTTTGGGAGGGCCTGGCCGAGCGCTTCGCGCGCGCGGGGTACCGCACCGTCGTTTGGGATTACCGCGGCCACGGGCGGTCCGACGATCCGGAGGATCCCGACCGGCTCGACCTGGCGACGTGCGCGGAGGACCTGCGCGCCGTCCTGGACGGACTCGACATCGAGCGCGCCTGCCTGCTCGGGCATTCCATGGGGGCGCAGCTCGGATGGGAGTTCTACCGCCTCCACCCCGAGCGGGTGGCCGGCCTCGTCCCCACCTTGGGGACCTACCGCGACGCGGTCTCCAGCTTCTACGACCTGCCTTGGCTGGCGCCGCGGATCTTCGACCTGGCGAGCCGGGCCGCCGACGCTTTCCCCGATCTGGCGCGGCGGCTCGTCGCCCTGCCTTCCGCGCACCCCCGGCTCGTCGACCGCCTGCTCCGTCGCCTCGCCATCGTCCATCCCACCCTCTCGCCTTCGGACTGGGTGCCGGACTACCTCGCGCACGTGGCGCGACTCGATCCCAGGGTCTTTTTCGCGCTGGCGCGCGCCATCCAGGAGCACGACGCCAGCGACCTTCTGCCCTGCATCCGCGTGCCGGTCCTCGTGGTGGCGGGGGAGCGGGACTTCTTCTGCCCGCCGCGCGTCGCCCGCGAGATGGCGGAGCGCATACCCGGAGCGGAGCTGCTCGTCGTCCCGGACGGCTCGCACGCCGCGATGATCGAGCAGCCCGACCTCATCGCGCTTCGGCTCGTGCGCTTCCTCGAGGCGCGCGTCTACCCGCGCAGGCGGCGCGAGCTCCGGGCTTGAGGTGGAAGGGCGCCTCGTCGGGGTGGTAGCCTCGATGGCGCCTCTCGCGACGCCTTCGCGACAGGCGCAGGAGGTTTCCGATGCGCGTGCTCGCACTGATCCTCGTCGTCGCCCTCGGCCCCGTCGCCGCGATCGCGGAGGAGGCCACCATCGAGGAGCAAGTCCGCGCCCTGGAAGAGAAGCGCGCCAAGCTGGTGGAGGAGCGGGACGCAGCCCGCATGCGCGCCAACGTCTACGTCCTCCCCAAGGACAAGCTCGAGGCGGAGGAGAAGCAGAAGGAGATCGAGGAAGTCGATCGCCAG
>DATGOH010000130.1:0-8124 GCA_035306165.1 Ferdinandcohnia sp. | reverse complement strand
GTCCATCCACGCGCGCAAGGGCTGCTACGTTGCGCTCTCCAAGCTCGGTGACGAGAAGACCCTGGCGCAGTGGGAGAAGTGGGAGAAGGAGGAGCCCCAGCTCTCCATCAAGAACTGCATGAGCAAGCTGACCTACCGGGGCGAGTCGGGCAAGAAGGCCGCCGAGGAGCACTGCGCGGCGGTCGCCGCCGAGGTGGTCAAGGTCCTGCAGGAGAACAAGCCCCGCCTGGCCGTCTACGGCGAGTGCATGCAGAACCTGGATTGCTGGATCGGCAAGCTGAAGGATCCGAACAAGCTGGTGCGCGAGCGCGCCGCCATCGAGCTCGGCCGGCTCGGCGATCCGCGGGCGATCAAGCCGCTGATGGAGGCGCTGCGCGACAACGAGCTCGAGCCGCGCTTCGCCGCCATTTTCAGCACCGACTGGCTCGCCTCGAACGACCCGAAGGCGCTCGAGGAGGCGAAGAAGGGGCTCGACGCGCTCGACGCGCAGATCAAGGAGGAGTCCGGCAAGGTCCACTTCGCGCGCGTGAACGAGGATCTGAAGCGGCTGGCCGTGAAGATCCGGCGCCTCGAGCGCATCGGAGGCTGAGCGCGGGCGGCCCGCATGCCGGTCCGTGGCCCGGCCGGCGTCCGCTCACCTCGACCTCCACCGGACGAAGGGGGCCGTGGCGACCGCGCCACGGCCTTTCTCTTGCCCGGGGCCCGGACCTGGCCGGGCAGTCCCACGAACTGGCTCCTAGTTGACCCTTCGGGGGTTGCGTGCTATGAGGCGCCACCTTTTCGCGACGCAGGTTCCAAAATGCGAGAAATTGCAGGGACTTCGTCGGAAAAGGCGTCGGGCGCGAGGATGACCGATGCCCAACGACCGTGATGAGAAGAAGCCGGACGGGACGGAAGGGCTCTCGAATTTCGCCAAGGCGATGCGCGACGCGGAGCCCTACCTCCAGGCCGGCTGGAGCCTTGCCGGCTCGGTTGCGCTCGGAGCGGTGGTGGGGTATCTGGCCGACAGAAAATTGGGAACGGCGCCCTGGATCTTGGTCGTAGGAAGCCTCCTGGGTCTGGCGGCGGGTCTGTACTCCCTTTTCAGGACGATTCTGGATGTGGAACGCAAGAAGACAGGTAGGTGACGGAACGCACACGCTCTTCGCGAAGGGCTTGCTTGCGCTTTCCCTCGCGGCCTTCGGGCTGGCCGCGCCGGTTTCCGCGTCCGCCGCCGGAGACACCGTCCCCGACGCCGTGATCCACCACGTGGTGGATGGCAACGATCTGAGCTTTCAGAATCCGTTCACCGGCTCGACCTACACGATTCTGCTTCCCGAGATCAAAGTGTCGCTCGGGAGCTACGAACTCGATCTTTCGATCACGCGGCACCTGGTGATCATGTGGGTCGCCGCCGCGATCCTCGTGCTGGTGATCTCGCTCGCCGCCCGCAAGCGGCGGCTCGTCCCCCGCGGCTTCTATTCGATGGTGGAGGTGATCGTCTCCTTCATCCGCGACGAGCTCGCGGTGAAGAACATCGGCAAGGAGGAGGCGGATCGCTGGGTGCCCTTCCTCGCCACCGTCTTCTTCTTCATCTTCACCCTCAACCTCTTCGGGCTTCTGCCCTACAGCGCCACCGCCACCGGCAACATCTCCGTGACCGCGGGGCTGGCGCTCATCACTTTCGCGCTCACGCAGTACGCGGGCATGCGCAGCCAGGGTGTCTTCGGCTATTGGGCCGGGATCGTCCCCCACGGCGTGCCGGTTTGGCTGTACCCCATCATGCTGCCCGTGGAGCTGTTGGGCCTTTTGACCAAGCCCTTCGCCTTGGCGGTCCGTCTCTTCGCCAACATGACGGCGGGCGGCTTCGTCATCTACTTCCTGATCGGTTTGATTTTCATGCTGGGCGAGAGCCTCGCGCCCGTGGTTGCGCCGGTCTCGGTGGCGTTCGCCACGGCGATGTTCTTGCTCAAGATGTTCGTCGCTCTGTTGCAGGCCTACATCTTCACGATGTTGTCTGCACTTTTCATCGGAATGGCTGCGCATCCCCACTAAGGAGATGCCAGGCGTCTTGCTCACACTCGTTTGGAGGAACCCGTGAACGCTCTTTCCCTTGGCCTTGCCTTCCTCGCTGCCGGAATCGGCGCTGGTCTTTCCATCCTCGGTGCCGCGTACGGCATCGGCCGTCTCGCTCAGGCCGCGATGGAGGGCACGGCGCGCCAGCCTGCCTCCGCGGGTGATATCCGTACCTCGATGATCATCGCTGCGGCGCTCATCGAAGGTGCGGCGCTCTTCGCCCTCGTGATCTGTATCTTGCTGGCGACCAAGGCTGCCTGAAGTGGTTGGTCGAGCGGGCGCGGGGTTCTCCCGCGCCCGCCGTCCCGTCTCGAACCCTCCTCAGGGATGGTAGGCGCATGACGCTTCCAGTTCTGGCTGCATCCATCATGCAGCTCAATCCCGGGATGACCTTCTGGACGATCGTGACCTTCGTGGTCGTGCTCATCGTCCTGAGGATCACCGCCTGGAAACCCATCCTCTCGATGATCGACGAGCGTGAGCGGACGATCCGCGAGGCGCTCGAGTCCGCGAAGAAGGAGCGCGAGGAGGCCGAGCGCCTGCTGGCGGAGCAGAAGGAGGCGATCGCGGCCGCGCGTCGCGAAGCCGCCGAGCTGATCCGCAAGAACCAGGCGGAGGTCGAGGCCGCGCGCGAGGCCGCGCTGCAGAAGGCGAAGCAGGACGCCGAGAAGCTCCTCGCCGACGCCAAGCGCGTCATCGAGGAGCAGCGCGCCCAGGCCGTCGCCGAGATCCGCGCGATGGCGGTGGACCTCGCCATCGTCGCCGCGGGCAAGCTCATCGAGGCGAACCTCGACGGCGAGAAGCAGCGGAAGCTGGCCGAGGACTTCCTGCAGAAGATCCCCCAGGCCTGATCCGCAGAGGGTGGCCTGCGGGCCCCCGGAATCGGCACCCCCGGGCCGGTGTTGTTCCCTGCACCGGCCCGTCGGGTCGTGCGGTGTCGTCGCATGGCGCTCTCGATCGGAATCGTCGGGCTGCCCAACGTGGGCAAGTCCACCCTCTTCAACGCGCTCTCCGAGGCCGCGCAGGCCGAGGCGGCGAACTACCCGTTCTGCACCATCGAGCCGAACGTGGGCGTGGTCGCCGTTCCCGACGAGCGCCTCGACGCGCTACAGAAGATCTACCCGAGCGAGCGCATCGTCCCCACCACGCTCGAGTTCGTGGACATCGCGGGATTGGTGCGCGGCGCCTCCAAGGGCGAGGGGCTCGGTAACCAATTCTTGGCGAACATCCGCCAGGTGGACGCGATTTGCCACGTCCTTCGTTGCTTCGAGGATGGCGACGTCGTCCACGTGGACGGCACGGTGGATCCCGCCCGCGACGCGGAGACGATCGACACCGAGCTTGCGCTCAAGGATCTCGAGACGGTGGAGCGGCGGATCCAGCGCGCCCAGAAGGACGCGAAGGCCGCCGGGCGGACGGGCGAGGCCGCGCGCGCCGAACTCGCGGTCCTCGACAAGGTCCGCGCCGCGCTCGATGCGGGCCAGCCCGTGCGTCGGCTGGACCTCTCCGAGGAGGAGCGGCTGGTCCTGCGCGAGCTCTTCCTCTTGACCGACAAGCCGGTCGTCTACGTGGCGAACGTCTCCGAATCCCAGCTCGGCGGTGCCGAAGGCGATCCCCTGGTGGCGAAATCCCGCGAGGTGGCCGCGCGCGACGGGGCACCGCTCGTGGTGATCTGCGCCGAGCTGGAGGCGCAGATCCAGCAGCTTCCCCCCGAGGAGCGGCCGGGCTTTCTCGAGGCGGTCGGATTGAGCGAGCCCGGCCTGCACAAGCTCATCCGCGCGGGCTACCAGCTCCTCGGCCTGCGCACCTTCTTCACCGTCGGTCCGCAGGAGGCCCGCGCCTGGACCATCCGCGCCGGATGGAAGGCGCCGCGCGCCGCCGGCGTGATCCACTCCGACTTCGAGCGGGGCTTCATCCGGGCCGAGGTCGCCTCCTGGGAGGATTGGGTGGAGGCCGGCTCGGAGGCGGCGCTGCGCGAGAAGGGCAAGCTGCGCATCGAGGGGAAGGAGTACGTCGTCCAGGACGGCGACGTGATCCACTTCCGGTTCAACGTGTAGGGCGCGCGCCCGTAGCAAAGCGGCGGGGCATGCCGGCGCGTGCGCGGTGTGCGCCCGTGCCGCTTCGGCGCATCGGAGCCGAAGCGGGGCATCAGCGTCGGCTGAGCTCCGCGGCCATCCGCAGCGCGTGGATCGTCGAGGTGGGGTCGGCCTTCCCCGTGCCCGCGATGTCGTAAGCCACGCCGTGGTCGGGCGAGGTGCGCACGATGGGCAGGCCGAGGGTCACGTTCACCGCGGTCTCGCGGTGCACGGTCTTGACCGGGATGAGGCCCTGGTCGTGGTACATCGCCAGGACCGCGTCCCAGCCGCCCCGGGCCGCGCGCGGGAAGAGGCCGTCGGCGGGGTGGGGGCCGTCCGCGTCGATGCCCGCGGCGCGGGCCCGCCGTACGGCCGGCGCGATGATCCGTGCCTCCTCCGTTCCGAAGAGCCCGCCCTCGCCGGCGTGGGGATTGAGCCCGCAGACGGCGATCCGCGGCCGCGCGATGCCGAAGCGGCGTTCGAGCTCCCCTGCGACCACACCCAGGATCTCGACGAGGTCGTCTTCGCGCAGGGCGGCGGGGACCTCCCCGAGCGCGAGGTGGGTGGTGGCCAGGGCCACGCGGAGCACCGGCCCGGCGAGCATCATCACGACGCGGCGGGCACCGGTCCGCTCCGCGAGGAACTCCGTGTGCCCGGGGAAGGGGAAGCCGGCGGCGTGGATGGAGGCCTTGTGGATCGGACCCGTGCAGAGCGCGCGGGCACGGCCCCCGAGTACGGCGTCGAGCGCGGCCTCGAGGTAGGCCTTCTGCGCCGCGCCGGCCTCCGGGCCGGGCGCGCCCGGGCGTAGCGCGGGCAGATCCGTGACGGTGTAGAGCGCGCCCTCGGGCGGCGACGCTTCGCCGGGGCGAAGGCGTGGCAGGGCATCGGGGACGCCCATCCGTGCGCAGGCGGCGCGCCAGATGCGGTCGTCGCCGAAGAGGAGCGGTCGGACCTCCTGGCGCACCGCAGGGTCGGCGAGCGCCGCGGCGAGGACCTCCGGTCCGATGCCCGCGGGATCGCCCATCGAGATGGCGACGGGGATCATCCCGAACTCCCCTTGCCGAGGGCGGAAGGCGGAGCGAGTTCGGGCATGGGGTACTCGATGACCGCCTCCTTTTTGAGCCCCTCGACGTAGCGGCGCGTCTGCCGCTCGAGCTCCTCCTGGTAGAGGGCTTCGCGGATCTGCGCGGCCACGGCGTCGAGGGCGGGGGTGGCGACCGCGCGCTTTTCTTCGACGCGCAGGACGTGCCAGCCGAAGCGGGTGCGCACCGGCTCGCTCAGCTCGCCCACCTCGAGCGCGAAGGCGGCCTGCTCGAGTTCGCGCACGAGTTCGCCGCGGCGGAACCAGCCCAGGTCGCCCGCGGTGCGGCGGGGACCTTCCTCGACCGGCTCGGCGGCGAGCGCCTCGAAGGTCTCTCCGGCGAGCGCCCGCGCGCGCAGCTTCTGGGCCGCGGCGCGCGCGCGCGCATCGTCGGCCGCCGAGGCGTCGGCGGGCGCGTGGACCAGGATGTGGCTCGCCCGCAGCTCGAACTCGCCCTTTTCGGCGGCGACGATCTCGGCGTAGCGGCGCCGGACCTCCTCCTCGTCCACCTTCACCTGCGATCGCACGCGCAGATTGATGAGCTTCATCTGGGCGAGCTGCTTGCGCAGCGTCTCCTTGTACTCCTCCCAGCGCATTCCCTGGCGCTCGATGGCCGCGCGCAGCGCCTCCTGCGAGGAAAGGCCGTTTTGCCGGACGACGTCCTCGATCGCGAGTTCGAGTTCGGAGGGGCGAATCTCGATGCCCAGCGTGGAAAGCTGCTTCTCGATGAGCTTCTCGGCCACGAGGGCGTCCACCGCCTCGCGCAGGAGTTCGCTGCGCAGCGCGTTGGGAAGGCGGCCGCGGAGGACGCGCACGCGGTCCTCCACTTCGGAGAGGAGGATCGGCTCGTCGTCGACCACGCAGGCGATCCGGTCGACGAGTTCGGCGCGCGCGGGGAGGGTGAAGAGGAGGGCCAGCGCGAGGATGGCTCGTTTCATCGCTTCTCTCCTACCCGCGCCAGGACCTTTTCATTCACCGAAACCGAAGCCTCCTCTCGGAGCTTCGCGAGGAATTTCGTCTGCGCTTCGAGTCTCTTCTCGTGGAGCAGGCGGGCTTCCGCCTCTCGCAACCGCTCGTTCTCGGGAACTTTGGCGGCCCGTTGCCGCTCGTGCACGAGGAAGATGTGGAAGCCGTAGTCGCTTTCCACCACGCCGCTCACCCGACCGGGGGGGAGAGAGAAGCAGGCCTCCTCGAAGGCGGGGGGCATCTCGCCGCGGGCGAACCAGCCCAGGTCGCCGCCGACCCGGCCATCGGGGGAGAGGGAGTGGCGGCTGGCGAGCTCGGCGAACGAAGCCCCCTTGCGCAGCTCCTCGCGGATCCGCTTCGCCTCCTCCTCGGTCTTGACCACGATCTGGGAGGCGTGCACCCGCTCGGGGCGCTCGCGCAAGAAGTCCGGGTTCGCCTCGAGCCAGGCCTCCACCTCCGCATCGGTGACGGCGACGCGGGCGTAGACCTCGCGGGCGAGGAGCTGCTCGACGAGGAGCTGGCGCCGCAGGCGGTCGCGCAGCTCCGCATCGCTCAACCGCTGCTCGTCGAGCATGGCGTCGAAGGCCTCGCCGGGGTACTCGGCGCGCAGGCGCAGCACCGCGCGATCGATCTCCGTCTCGTCCACGCGGATGCCTTGCTCGACGGCCGCCCGTTCGAGGAGCTTGCGATCGATCAGCTCCTCGAGCAGCTCGCGCTTGCGGCGCTCCCGCCACGCGGGATCCTCGAGCGCGGGTCCGGCCACGCGCGCCTCGGCGGCCAGGGCCGCGGCCAGTTCGTGGGTCGCGATCGGCTCGCCCCGGACGACGGCCACGACCTCCTCATCCTGCCTCTTTTCGCCCTCTTTGCAGGCCCAGAGGCCGATGCAGAGGACGAGTGCGCCCAAGAGGGCGCGCGCGCGACCACCCAACGATCTTCCTCCGCGGTGGTCACTCGGCCTTCGCCGGCGCCGGGGGCGGGTTCGCCGGGATGGGGCGGCCGATGGTGGGGACGACGCCGTCCTCCGAACCGCCCTGCAGCTTGGCGACGACCTCCTCGTCGACCATGGGCTTGGTCTTCTCCCGCAGATCCTCGACGAAGGCCTCGAAGGCCTTGGTCCGCTTCTCGCGCTCGATGCGGTTCACGATCGTGTTCCGCACCGACTCGAAGGAGCGCTCGACGCCCTCCTGGCGACCGAGGAGCTTGACCACGTGGAAGCCCTTCTCGGTCGCGACGAGGTCCGCGAACTGGCCCGGATCCCGGAGGGAGAAGGCGGCGCGGGCGAACTCCTCGCCCCAGTTCCGCGCGAGCTCCTCCTCGGTCTGGAAGGAGAGGTCGCCGCCGGCCCGCTTCGAGCGCGCGTCGTCGGAGCGCTCCTTGGCGAAGGCGGCGAAGGCGGCGCGGTCCTTCTTCCGCAAATCCGTCAACGCCCGCTGGGCCTCGGCGCGCACGGCGTCGCGGCGGGCGCTCCCCTGCGGCGCCTCGAAGAAGACGTGGCTCAGACGCACGCGGGGCGGCTTGACGTAGTCGTGGAGGTTGTCCTGGTAGTACTGACGCGCCTCCTCGTCGGTGACCTCGATCTCCACGTCCTTGAAGAAGTCCTGGGTGAGCTTCTGCACCATCGCGCGGCGCACGGCCTCGCGGACCTCGGGGTCCCGATCCAGGCCGCGGCGCTGGGCCTCCTGCGCGAGCAGTTCGAAGCGGACCGCGTTCTCCACGAACTCCTTCTTCCGCTCGAGGTCGGTGAGGCGGCTGCGCACGATCGGCTGGGCGTCGAGCTGCTTTTCCAGCTCCGCGAGGGTGATCTTGCGCGCACCGACGGTGGCCACCACCTCCGAGGATGCCTGGGAGTCGGCCCTCTCCACCGCACCGTTGCCCCCCTGACCACACGAGGCGAGGGCGAGGGCTGCGCCGACGAGAATTGCCTTCTTCATGGATTCGAGCTCCTTT
>DATGOH010000129.1:0-7650 GCA_035306165.1 Ferdinandcohnia sp. | reverse complement strand
ATCCCGCGCGGATGTTCACGCCGCTCCGGCTCTCGGAGGACTTCTACGTGGTCGAGAGCCGCCTCTACGCCTTCGAGGAACACCTCGACTTCGAGAACGGCCGCGTGGCCGGCCCGCGCAGCGGCCTCGACCTCCACCTGGTCCGCCTGCGCGGCGACGGCCACGTCCTGCTGGTCACGCCGCGCACCATCCGCTCCGAGGCCATCTACGGCAACGAGAGCGTCCGCCTGCCGGTGGACGGCCTGGTCGGCTGGATCGGTCCCATCACCCCCAGGCTCCTGGAAGGTCCCGACGGCGCCTGGGTCGATCTCACCGGAGAGGGAAGTGTCCTCCTCCTCGCTTGACGCGCCCGCACGGGCGCAGACCCTTCGCGACGAGCTGCTCAACCTGCCCAACCTGATCACCTACCTGCGGGTTTTGGTGATCCCGGTCTTCCTCTGGCTGGTGTGGAGGGGGGATCCCCTCTCCTCCGTCCTCGCCGCTTCGCTCTTCGCCCTCGCGGCGCTCAGCGACGTCCTCGACGGTTGGCTGGCCCGGCGGATGAACCGGGTGAGCGTGGTGGGCAAGCTCCTCGATCCGCTCGCGGACAAGCTCATCGTCACGGCGAGCCTGGTGATGCTCGCGCAGATGGGGCGGATCGAGGCCTGGCTGGTGATCGTCATCCTCTCGCGCGAGCTCATCGTCTCGGGCCTGCGGCAGATCGCCTCCAGCGAGGGCCTGGTGATCTCCGCCAGCCAGGGAGGGAAGTGGAAGACGGCGCTGCAGCTCACCGGCATCATCGCCGTGCTGGTGCACTACCCCTACACCGTCGACTTCCTCGTGGTGGAGCCGATCGCCCTCCGCTTCCAGGTGGTGGGGGAGTGGCTCCTGCTGCTCTCGCTCATCCCTTCGCTGCTGTCCGCGGTGCAGTACTTCGCGGGTTTTCTCGCCGCGATCGCGCGCAAGGAGCAGGCCTCGCACGAAGGTTGAGGGGGCCTGCATTTTTCTCTTGTCACCCGCGGCGGATTTTCCTATAAGCCGCCGCACCAAGACGCCACGCGGCTCATGCGGGTGTAACTCAGTGGTAGAGTACGACCTTGCCAAGGTCGGAGTCGTGGGTTCAAATCCCATCACCCGCTCCAAGACGGTCGCCCCGGAAGTCGAACTTCCGGGGCGTTTTTTTGTGCTCGGCGCGCCGACGTCCTCGTTGCGGGCCGCCCCCGGCGCGGCGAAAATGAGACGCATTCTCGAATCGCCCGGCACGCGCCAGCCCGTCGGGCATCGGAGACGTCGTGAAGGCAACGCTTCGGGCAAGCCTGCTCCTCTTCCTCGTCGTGGCCTGCTCCACGCCGCCAACGCCTGGGGCCGACGATGCGGCACGGGAGCGGGTGCGGCGCATCGCCGCCATCCTCGACTACGTGGCCGGCGACTACGCGCTCGCCGTGCGCGACGGCGAGGTGATCGACGAGGCCGAGTACGAGGAGCAGAGCGCCTTCCTCACCGAGGCGCGCCGCATCGGGGGCGAGCTGGCCGAGCCGGGGAAGGGTGCCCTGCCGGAACTGGATGCCCGCCTGGTCGCGCTCCTGGGGAGCGTGGAGGCGAAGGCTTCGGTGGAGGAGGTCTCCGCCAGCGCACGGACGTTGCGGCGCGACCTCCTCTCCGCCTACGGCGTGGTCTTCGCCCCGGCGACGCCGCCGCCCGCGGACCGCGGGGCGGAGCTCTACGCCCAGCTCTGTGCCGTCTGCCACGGCGCCCAGGGCGCGGGCGACGGCCCCCAGGCCGCCGGTCTCGAACCTCCGCCCACGAACTTCCGGGACGAAGAGACCATGCTCGGCCTCTCGCCGGTCCGCGCCTTCAACGCCCTCACGGACGGCATCGAGGGCACCGCCATGATCTCCTACCAGCACCTGCCGGTGCAGGAGCGCTGGGCGCTGGCCTTCCACGTGGTGGGGCTGCGCCACGAACCGGACGCCGCGGCGCGCGGCGAGGCGGCGGTGCGGCGCCGCGGCAATCTCCCGCCGCTCGCGCGCCTGGCGGAGGCCAACGACGAAGACCTCCTCGGCTGGTTGAAGGGCCAGGGCATCGAAGGGGAGGAGGCGGTGGACGCGCTCGCCTTCCTCCGGAGGGTCGCCGCCTACGAACTGGGTGATCGCCCCTTGCAGCAGGCCAAGGACCTCGTGCGTCGCGCCGAACTCGCCTATGCCGAGGGCGACCGGAGCGCGGCACTCGACGCGGTGATCGCGGCCTACCTCGACGGCTTCGAGCCGGTGGAAGCGGTGCTCTCCGCGCGCGAACCGGCGCTCGTCGGCGAGACGGAGACGGCCTTTCTGCGTCTGCGGGAGGGGATCGCCGGCGGCGCGCCTGCGAGCGAGGTGAACGCCCGGGTGGAGGCGGTGCAGCGGCTCCTCGCCAGGGCCGAGATCGCGTTGGAAGGGAGCGCCGGGAACCAGGTGGCCTTCGTGGCGGCGCTCACGATCCTCCTTCGCGAAGGCGTGGAATCCGTCCTCCTCATCCTCCTTCTGCTCGGTCTCGTCCGCCGTACGGGGCTCGCGCGCGACGCGCGCATGGTCCACGCGGGTTGGATCGGCGCGGTGGCCGTGGGAGCCGTGCTCTGGTTCGTGGCGCAGGCGAGCCTTCCTTTGGCGGGCGCCTCGCGCGAACTGCTCGAGGGCGTCATCGCCCTGCTCGCGGCCGCCGTGCTGCTCTACGCCAGCCACTTCGTCCTGGCGCGTCTGGACGCCAAGCGCCGCGTGGAGGCGATGCGCCGGCGCCTCGAGGCGGCCGGCGCGGCGCGGCGGGGCGCCATCCTCTTCTCCCTCGCCTTCATGGCGGTCTTCCGGGAGGCCTTCGAGGTCGTGCTCTTCCTCCAGGCGATCCTCATCGAGTCGCCGAACGCCGGTGGCGCCGTCTTGGCGGGGAGCGCCGCGGGCCTAGGGATCGCGTTGATCTTCTTCCTCCTGCTCCGAGCGACGGGGCGGAGGCTGAAGCCGGGGCTTCTGCTCACCGCCTCGGGCCTGCTGCTCTGCGGGCTGGCCGTGGTCCTGACGGGCAAGGGCGTGCGCGCCCTACAGGAGGCCGGCGTGATCGGCGCGACCTGGGTGGGCGGCCCCCGCGTCGACTGGCTCGGCCTCTACCCCTCGGTGGAGACCCTCGTGGCACAGTTCGTGGTGGTGGCCGCGGTCGTCGCCATCGCCCTCTGGGGCACGCGGGTAAAGAAGGCCTCCACGGAGTCCGCCTCCGGCGCGGCCGGATGAGGCGCGGCGGCTCGGCCTCGCTCCGCCTTGTCATCGCCCGCCGCCACCGCTAGACAACGCGCGATGGAGACGATCCACGACATGGAGCGACCGGACCTCCGCTCCCTCTCCCTCGCCGAGCTGGAGGCGCTGGTCGCCCGCCTCGGGGAGCGGCCGTACCGCGCGCGCCAGATCTACCGCTGGCTGCACCGGCGATACGCGCTCTCGCTGGAGGAGATGACCGATCTCCCCAAGGCCCTCCGCGAGCGGCTCGCCGGAGAAGCACGGCTGTCGGTCCTGCGGATCGACCACGAGGCGCACTCCGTGGACGGGACGATCAAGTTCCGATGGGAGACGGAGGACGGCCGCTACATCGAGTCCGTCTACATGCCCGAGACGAAGCGGAAGACTCTCTGCGTCTCCAGCCAGGTCGGCTGCGCCATGGGCTGCGGCTTCTGCGCCACGGGCACGATGGGCCTTTCGCGCCACCTGAGCGTGGGTGAGATCGTGGGGCAGGTCCACCAGGTGAACCGCTACCTCATCGAGCGGGGGCTCGCCGAGGGGCCGCGGCCGCTGACGAACCTGGTGTTCATGGGCATGGGTGAGCCCCTGCACAACTTCGAGGCGGTCAAGGCGGCACTCGAGATCCTCCTCTCCGAGGACGGGCCGAACTTCTCGCAACGGCAGATCACGGTTTCCACCGCGGGGCTGGTGCCCGCCATCGAGCGCCTCGGCCGGGAGACCAACGTCAAGCTCGCCGTCTCCCTCAACGCCACCACGGACGAGGTGCGCGACCGCATCATGCCGGTCAACCGGCGATGGAAGATCGCCGATCTCATCGAGGCCTGCCGGCACTTCCCCATGAAGCAGGGCCGGCGGATCGTCTTCGAGTACGTCCTCTTCGCCGGCGTCAACGACTCCGACGAGGACATCGAGCGGCTGGCGCGGCTGGTCCGCAAGGTTCCCGCGAAGGTGAACCTCATCCAGTACAACCGCAACGAGGGCCTGCCCTACGAGCCCTCGCCCGAGGAGCGGGTGCGCGCCTTCGCCGAGGGCCTGCTCGCGCGCGGCGTGCAGGCCATGGTGCGCAAGAACCGCGGCCGCGACATCCTCGCCGCCTGCGGCCAGCTCGCCGCCCAGGGCGGTCCGGGCCGGAAGCCGGCGAGGGGGGTACAGACGGGCCAACTCCTCCGAGTGCTCTGAGCGGGCGCCGTGGGCGGGAGGTCTCGCCGACCGCCGACGGCCGCCCACAGCCTCGGTGCACTTCGGCGCCGTGGGCGCGCCCGCTCAGCCGAGGAGGAGGTGCTCGAGCAGGGCCTTCTGCACGTGCAGCCGGTTCTCCGCCTGGTCGAAGACGGCGGATTGGGGACCTTCGAGCACCTCGGCGGTGATCTCCTCCCCGCGCACCGCGGGCAGGCAGTGCAAGACGATCGCGGAGGGCGCGTGGGCGAGGAGAGCCTGGTCCACCGTGTAGCCCTGGAAGGCGGCGCGGCGGCGCTCCTCTTCCGCCTCCTGGCCCATGCTCGTCCAGGTGTCGGTGCAGACCACCTCCGCGCCGCGCACCGCCTCCGCGGGCGTGGCGCAGACGCGGATGCGGTCGTGCCGCAGCTCGGGCGGGAGCTCGTAGCCGGCCGGCGAAGCCATCCGCAGTTCGACGTCGAAGATCGCCGCCGCCTCGGCCCACGAACGCGCCATGTTGGAGGCACCGTCGCCGACCCAGGCCACCGTGCGGCCGTCGAGGGCACCGAAGCGCTCCTGCACGGTGAAGAGATCGGTGAGGACCTGCACCGGGTGGCCCTGGTCGGTGAGCGCGTTGATCACCGGCACGGTGGCCGCGCCGGCGAGGGCGAAGAGGCGCTCTTCGCCGTGGGTGCGGAAGGCGATGGCGTCGGCGTAGCGGGAGAGCACGCGCGCCGTGTCCTCGAGGGGCTCGCCGCGCGCGGCCTGGCTCTCGGACCACGGCAGGCTGATGGCGCTGCCGCCGAGCTGGGCCATCGCCGCTTCGAACGAGACCCGCGTACGGGTCGATGCCTTCTCGAAGAGGAGGACGAGCGTCTTTCCGGTGAGGGTGGGCTGGAAGCGCCCCGCACGGCGGTCCGCCTTGTGCGCGGCCGCGCGCGCGAGCAGGGCCTCGAGGGCGGGGCGATCGAGATCGCCCAGCCGAAGGAAATGCCGGGTCATGGTGCGAACTCCTCGAGGGAAGCGAAGAGGCCGTCGAGGGTGGGGAGGCGCTCGGCCTCCTCGCGCGCCCGCTGGGCGGCGTCCCAGAGCGCCTCGATTTGATGGGCCACGGAGATGGGGCCGGTGCTGCCGCGGCTGAGCTTGCGCTCGATGCAGGTGGAGAGCTGCGCCGCTTCGAGGACCTCCTCGTCGAAACGGGGGTCGATCGTGCGGGCGAGGGCGAGGTTCACCTCGGCGAGGGGAATCTTCCGCTCCTGCGCGGCGCGCACCAGCGCGCCCACCTTCATGTAGGCCTCGCGGAAGGGGATGCCCTTCTTCACCAGCGCTTCGGCCAGGTCGGTGGCCTGCGTGTAGTCGACGTGCAGCGCGCGCGCGCAGGCCTCGGCGTCGAAGCGGACGTGGGGGAGGGCGATGCGCAGGACCTCGAGGACCGAGCGCGCGAGCGGCCCGGTCTCGAGCAAGGGGAGGCGATCCTCCTGCAGATCGCGCTGGTAACCGCCCGGCAGGCCCTTGACGAGCGAGAGGAGGGTGACGAGGTTGCCGATGCCGCGGGCGGACTTGCCCCGCACGAGTTCGAAGACGTCCGGGTTGCGCTTCTGCGGCATCAGGCTCGACCCGCATGCGATCTCCCCGTCGAGGCGGACGAAGCCGAACTCGGCCGAGGCGTAATCCACCAGGTCCGCGGAGAGCCGACCCGCATGGAGCAAAAAGCGCGCCGTCGCGTAGGCGAAATCCAGGGCGAAATCCCGATCGCCCACGGTGTCGAGGCCGTTTTCCGTCAGGTCGGTGAAGCGCAACAGGCGCCGGGTGAGCTCCCGGTCGATCGGGAGCGTCGTTCCCGCGATCGCCCCCACGCCGAGCGGGAGGCGATCCGCCTGGTCGTAGGCGAAGCGGAAGGCGTCCACGTCGCGGGCGAACATCGCGCCGTAGGCGGCGAGCCAGTAGGCGAGGCTGACGGGCTGCGCGCGCTGGCGATGCGTGTACGCGGGAAGGAGGATCTCGCCGTCCTTCTCCGCGCGCTCGGCGAGGTAGGAAAGCAGCTCGGCCAATCCGCGGAAGACGGCCACGATCTGCTCCCGCACGTGCAGGCGCAGATCGAGCGCCACCTGGTCGTTGCGCGAGCGCGCGGTGTGCAGCCGGCCGGCGGCTTCGCCCACGCGGCGGAAGAGCTCCGCCTCCACCGCCATGTGCACGTCTTCTTCGGGCGGGAGCTCCAGCCGGCCCTGGACCGCCTCCTCGAAGAGCTCGACCAGGCCCGCGTGCAGGCGGCGCGCGTCGTCGCGGGGGACGAGGCCGCATTCCACCAGCATGCGCAAATGCGCGAGGCTGCCCACGAGATCCTCGCGGATCAGGGATCGATCCAGGGCGAGCGAGGAGGAGAAGGCGAGGATCTCGTCGAGCAGGGCCTTGCCGCCGGAGGCGGCCTCCGTGCGGGCGATGGCCATCACGCCTCCTCCGGATGGCGGGCGAAGAGCCGAAGCGGCAGGCTCGCGAGCTCGATGAAGCCCGCCGCGGCGCGGTGGTCGAAGGTATCGCCCTGGTCGTACGTGGAGAGGGCGCGGTCGTAGAGGCCGAACTCCGAGCGGCGGCCCACCACCCGCAGCGAACCCTGGAAGAGTTCGAGCGTCACCTCCCCCGTCACCCGCCGCTGCACGACCTCGTTGAAGGCTTGCAGGGCGTCGCGCAGCTGGGAGAACCAGAGGCCCTCGTAGACGAGCTGCGCGTAGCGCTGGGAGACGAGCGCCTTGAAGTCGTTCGTGGGGCGCAGGCTGGTGAAGCGCTCGAGATCCCGGTGCGCGGTGATGAGGGCGATCGCGGCGGGGGCCTCGTAGACCTCGCGGCTCTTGATGCCCACCACGCGGTCCTCCATCAGGTCGATCCGACCCACGCCGTGCCGCCCGGCGATCTCTCCGACGCGCGCGATGAGCGCCGCGAGCGCAAGCGCCTCGCCGTTCACGTGCGTCGGCCGTCCCCGCTCGAAGCGCACCACGAGGCGTTCCGGCTCGGGGGCCGCCGCGCCCGGACCCTTCGTCCAGGCGAAGGCGTCCTCCGGCGGCGGGCAAGCGGGATCCTCGAGCACACCTCCCTCGATGCTCCGCCCCCAGAGGTTTTCGTCGATGCTGTAGGGCGAGCGGCGGGTGGCGGCCACCGGGATGCCGTGTTCGGCGGCGTAGGCGAGGCACGTCTCCCGGTCGAGGTTGTGCTCGCGCTGGGGCGCCACCACGCGCAGGTCGGGTGCGAGCGCACGGATGGCGAG
>DATGOH010000128.1:0-2215 GCA_035306165.1 Ferdinandcohnia sp. | reverse complement strand
CCAGCCCACGCGCTCGCTCCCGGTGAAGGAGAGCACCCCGATGCGCTCGTCCGTGGCGACCCGCTCGGCCACCTCGTTCGCGCAGGGAAGGACCTGGAAGAGGCCCGCGGGAAGGGAGAGGGAGTCGACGATTTCCGCCAGGAGGTGGGCGGCTCCCGGGGCCTGCGGCGGGGGCTTCCAGATCACGGGAGCGCCCACGGCGAGCGCGGGCGCGACCTTGTGCGCGCCGAGGTTGAGCGGGAAGTTGAAGGGCGAGATCGCGACCACCACACCGCGGGGCACGCGCCGCGTGATCGCCTGGTAACCCTCGCTCGCCGGATCGAGATCGATGGGGAGGGTCTCTCCGCCGAAGCGCACGGCCTCCGCCGCCGCGAAGGAGAAGGTGGCGACGGCACGCTCCACCTCCTTGCGCGCGACGGCGATGGGTTTGCCGCACTCCTCGGAGATCGAGCGGGCGAAGCTCTCCGCGCGCTCGGCGATCCTCGCCGCGATGCCTTCCAGCGCCGCGCGACGCCTCGCCGTCGAGAGGGCCTGGGCCGCGGGACGCGCGGCCCAGGCGGCCTCGAGCGCGGTCTCGGCGAGCGCGGGCCCGGCTGGCTCCACGCGCGCGACCACGCGCCCGTCCCATGGACTTCGAAGCTCCTCGGTGGAGTCGCCGGCGACGAAGCGACCGCCGACGTAGGGACGGACGACGCGGGTCACGCGGCCTCCTCAGAGTTCGAAGCAGGCGGGAACCCAGCCGGGCGTCTCGTCACAGATGTACCCGGGCTCGCAGGGGAGCGAGTCGCACTTCCTCAGGCAGGCCGGCTCACCGTTCTCGAGCTGGCGGCAGGTGAAGCCGGGTTCGCAGACGGGGTCGCACTTGAAGGTGCAGAGGCCCGCCGCCACCTGGCACTCCCAGCCCTCGGCGCAGTCGCCGTCGTTCCGGCAGGCCGGCTCCACCTGCACCTCGACCTGCCGCGATTCGTCCCAGCCGCCCGGAGGATTGTCGAAGTCCTCCAGGCAGGAGAAGGCGAGCATGGTCCCGGTCGGCACGCGCGTCTCCGAGGCCCGCGGGCCCGTGAAGAACCGGATGAGCACCACCCATCCCGTCTCGCCCGTGGCCGGAACGCCGCTGTCGCGAACGAGGTAGCTCTGGTTGCCGGTGTTGGGGAAATCCCAGTTGCTGTTGCGGATGACGTTGAAGGCCCGCGGGTCGAGGCTCGCGGAGCGGGCGAGCTCTGCGAGGGTGTCGCAGCTCAGCTTCTCCGAGGTGTTCCCCGGAATCGCGGGGTGGAAGTAGTGGATCGAATACGACTTGATCGAGAGCGTGTTGGTGCGGCGCGGGTCGAACTCGTTGACGATGCCCACCTCGCCCAGGAGGACGTTGCCCTCGTCGTCGTAGGAGGTGGCCACGCGGCAGATGCCCTCCATGCAGACCTCGACCGTCCGGTCGGCGGCCCTGCAGTCGGATTGCGAGGTGCACCCGGTCACGCAGGCCTCGTGGGTGTCGCACCACGGGTCCTCGCAGTCGAGGAAGCCGTTGTCGTCGTCGTCCACGCCGTTGTCGCAGATCTCGACCCTCACGCATTCCTCGCCCTCGGGGCAGTGCCAGCCGGGGGCGCGCCTGCAGTTGTCGCAGGCCTCGCTATCGTCGTCGCATTCCTCGCCAGGCTCGACCACGCCGTTCCCACAGACCGCCTTCTCGGCGGGATCTTCGTTTCCGCACGCGGCGAACAGAAGGCCGAGGAAGAAAGGAAGAAGGATCTTTCTCGTTCTCACAAGCACTCCGTATCGCAACGACCGTCCAGGGGGAGGCACACGAAGCGCTCCTCTCCCCGGGCGTCCTGTCTCTTGGCGCAGCCGAAACCGCTCGGACAACCCTCCGTACCACAGGCGACGGCGCAGTGTCCCGCCAAGCATACGCCACCTTCGCCGCAGCCGGAATCGTCGAAGCAGCTCTGGCAATGGGGGGTCTCGGCGGTCCGGGCGGGCCGGCAGGAACCGTCCCGGCAGACGGTGCAGGTGGGGCAGAGTTCGGTGAACTTGCAGTAGTCGGGATCCTGCACGCAGATGCCGCTCGAGAGGCTGCACCTCTCGTCCGGCCCGCAGTCCCGATCGGAGACGCAGCCGGGCTGACAGGAGAGCCGGCCCAGGGACTCCGCGCAGACCATCCGCAGCGGGCAGTCCTCGTCGCTCTTGCACGCCGGCCGACATTCCCCCTCCTCGCCGGGGC
>DATGOH010000127.1:0-3765 GCA_035306165.1 Ferdinandcohnia sp. | reverse complement strand
GGAATACGCCCAGAACCTCACGCGGGCGTCGGTGGAGCTGGCGAAGGAGTGGCGCACCGACCGCTTCCTGCGCCGCCTCGAAGCCATGCTACTGGTGGCCGACCGGGAACGGACGCTGATCCTCACCGGTGCGGGCGACGTGATCGAGCCGGAGCACGGCGCGGCTGCCATCGGAAGCGGCGGTCACTATGCTCTCGCTGCGGCGCGCGCGCTCCTCGACAACACGAATCTCACGGCTCGTGAGATCGCGGAGAAGGCGATGCGCATCGCCGCGGAGATCTGCGTGTACACCAACGACCAACTCGTCTTCGAGGAGCTGGGACCATGAAGCCGCTGACGCCCCGCGAGATCGTCGCGGAGCTCGACCGATACATCGTCGGCCAGAAAGAGGCGAAGCGGGCGGTGGCGATCGCGCTGCGCAATCGCTGGCGACGCCAGCAGGTGGAGGGGCCGCTGCGCGACGAGATCGCGCCCAAGAACATCATCATGATCGGCCCCACCGGGGTGGGAAAGACCGAGATCGCACGGCGCTTGGCCAAGCTCGCCCGCGCCCCCTTCGTCAAGGTGGAGGCCTCCAAGTACACCGAGGTGGGCTACGTCGGCCGGGACGTGGAGTCGATGATCCGCGACCTGGTCGAGGTCTCGATCCAGCTCGTCCGATCCGAGGAGATGGACCGGGTGCGCGCGCGTGCGGCGCAGATTGCCGAGGAGCGGCTCCTCGACCTTCTCGCGCCGCAGATCGCCGCCGAGGCCGCGGGTTCCTCGGGCTATGTGACGCCGCTGCCGGGCGGCGGCGTCTATGCCTCCCCGCAGCCGCCGGTCAACCGAGAGGAGATGCGCCGCCGCCTCCACGCCGGCGACCTCGACGATCGCTTCGTGGAGGTGGAGGTCACGGAATCGCCGCAGATCCCCTTCATGCAGATCTTCGGACCCCAGGGCATGGAGGAGATGGGGGTCCAGCTCGGCGAGATGCTGGGCAATCTGCCGGGACCCTTCGGCAAGAGGAGTCGACGCAAGAAGGTGAAGGTGCCCGAGGCTCGCGAGATCCTCGAGCAGCAGGAGGCCTCGCGCATGATCGACATGGACCGGGTCAAGAGCGAGGGCCTGGCGCGCGCCGAGGAGAGCGGCATCGTCTTCATCGACGAGATCGACAAGATCGCGGGCCGCCAGGGTGCGGGGCATGGGCCCGACGTGAGCCGCGAGGGCGTGCAGCGCGATCTCCTTCCGATCGTCGAAGGCTCCACCGTGGCGACGAAGTACGGGCCCGTGCGCACCGACCACATCCTCTTCATCGCCGCGGGCGCCTTCCACGTGGCCAAGCCTTCGGATCTCATCCCGGAGCTGCAGGGGCGCTTCCCGATCCGCGTGGAGCTCGAGCCGCTCCGCCAGCAGGACTTCGTGCGCATCCTCCGCGAGCCGCAGAACTCGCTCATCAAGCAGTACACGGCGTTGCTCGCCACCGAAGGCATCGAGCTCGTCTTCACGGACGAGGCCATCGAAGAGATCGCGCGCATCGCCCAGCTCGTCAACGAGCGCTCCGAGAACATCGGCGCGCGGCGCCTGCACACGGTGATGGAGCGGCTGCTCGACGAGATCTCCTTCGAAGCGTCCGAGCTTCCGCCGGGCCATCGCATCCAGGTGGATCCGGTCTACGTGCGGCAGCGGCTGCAGAGCATCGCGGAGAGCGAGGATCTCTCGAACTACATCCTGTGAGGGAGGCGACGATGTCGTCCGATGCGATCGCCGTGCTGGTCACCGCCCCCGATCGGGAGTCCGCGGACGTATTGGCCCGGGCGCTCGTGGAGGAGCGGCGCATCGCCTGCGCGAACGTGCTCCCCGGCATCCGCTCGGTCTATCGGTGGGAGGGTCGCGTGGAGGAGGGCGAGGAGGTCCTCCTGGTCCTGAAGACCACCCGTGCGCGGTTCGAGGAGGTGCGCGCCCGCGTGGTCGAACTCCATCCGTACGAGGTGCCGGAGGTGATCGCGCTGCCCGTGGTGGCCGGGCACGAGGCCTATCTGCGCTGGATCGCCGACTCGGTCTGAGGGGCCTCGCGGCCCTCGATCGCGCGGCGGAGCGTCGCCTCGAGCAGGTGGAGGTCGACCGGCTTTTCCAGGACCCAGTCCTCGGCGGGAAGGTCGGCGCGAGGCAGGCCGGAAAGGAAGACGATGCGGCAATCGATGCCCGCGGCGCGGAGACCGTCGGCCACCGCGAAGCCGGTGGTCTTGCGCAGCACCCCGTCGAGGACGACCACGTGGGGCTGGAACGCCCGCGCCTCCTCCACGGCGCGGGCGCCGTCCCCGAGGGTGCGGACTTCGTAGCCGCGGCTGCCCAGCCACTCGGCGAGCAGCTCGAGGATCTCGCGATCGTCGTCGATGAGCATCACGCGCCGTCCGGCCGGGAGCCGTTCGGCTTTCGAATCCAACCGCATGCCGCGTCTCTTTTCCGTGCGAGCGGGGTACCGGGGTTCGGGTCGGTTCGCATGCGTCTACCAAAGCGATCGCGGCATGGGAAGGAGGCCGCCCCCCCAGGGAAAAGCGCCGTGATGTCGGCGCCTTGCGTTGCCGACTTCTGGGCGATTCCTCCCGGTGGACGATCCGCACCGAGAAGACGAGGGACGTGGTAGGAAGGTCGCCATGAAGATCGCCGTCGCACAGCCGAACGTCCGCATCGGGGATTTCGAGGCCAACGCCGCCGCCGTGCTCGAGTGGGCGCGTCGGGCGAAGGAGGAAGGCGCCCGCCTCCTGCTTTGCCCCGCCCGTGCCGTCGAGGGAGAGCCCGCAGGTGCCCTCCGAGACCACGCGGAGTACTGGGCGCAGCTTGCGGCGGCGCTCGTCCGCATCCGGAGCGAGGCGCCGAAGGGAGTTTGCATCGTCCTCGGCGTCTCCGATCGGGACGGCGGCGATCGTGGGTTGGTCCTCGAGGACGGCGAGGTGGTGGCCGACGGCGCAGCAGCCTTCGCCTTCGACGTGGACGGGGTGCGGATGGGCGTCGCCCTTCCCACGCTCGACGCCGAGGCTCTCGACCGAGACGTGGCCCGGCTGCGCGACGAGGGCGCCGGCGTCGTCCTCTTGCCGGATCGGCTCCCGTTCTTCGTGGGCGGTCGCCGGTGGGCGGCCGCGCTCTGCGGCGCTCTCGCGCGTCGGCACGGCGTCTCCGTCGTGCGGAGCCAGCCGGTGGGAGCGAACGGTTCGCACGTCTTCGAGGGCGGAAGCTGGGCCGTCTCCGCGACGGGCGAGACCTTGGGCGCAGCGGAGCGCTTCCACGCTGCGGTGGAAGTCTGGGACATCGATACATCGCCCGGCGAAGGCGATCGCACGATTTCTCTCCCGGCTTTTCCGAAGACGCCGCTCCTTCTCGCGGGAGAAGACACCTCGGACGTCATCGAAGCCCTGTGTCTCGGAATTCGAGACTACGTGACCAAGAGCGGTTTCGAGCGCGTCGTCCTCGGCCTATCGGGCGGCATCGATTCGGCGGTCGTTGCGGTGCTCGCGGTGCGTGCGCTCGGTCCGGACCGGGTCCTCGCGGTGCTCATGCCTTCCCGCTACACCTCCACGATGTCGGAGGAGGACGCCACGGCGCTCGCGGCGGCGCTCGGCATCGAGCTGCGGGTGGTGCCGATCGAGCCGATGGTCGACGCCTTCACCCGTGCGCTCGGAGGCAAACTCGGAGGCCTCGCCGCGGAGAATCTCCAGGCGCGGGTCCGCGGCGTCATCCTGATGGCGTTGTCCAATCAAATCGACGCACTGGTATTGAATACGGGAAACA
>DATGOH010000126.1:0-2162 GCA_035306165.1 Ferdinandcohnia sp. | reverse complement strand
CGGATCTTCAGCGGCCGAAGGAAATCGCCCACCGCCGGTCGCCCCTCGGGATCCGAGAGGGTCGTGACCACCTTCGGCGGCTTGTAGAACATCAGGTGGATGGTCTCCTCCACGCGGGCCACGGGCTTGCCGTCCACGGTGATGCGGTCCTTCTCCGGATCGGCGCGCATGCCGAGCTCCCGCACCACCTTGCCGTTGACGGCCACACGTCCCTCGAGGATGAGCTTCTCCGCGGCGCGGCGCGACGCGATGCCGCCGCGCGCGAGAATCTTCTGCAAGCGCTCCGCCGGCATCACTCCCCCTCCGTTCCGGTCGCCCCACCCTGCAGCGAGGCGTCGACGGTGCGCGCCTTCTCCTCCGCCTCGGCCATGGCCTGCTCGAGGTCGGCGAGCGCGGCCTCGCTCTTGGCGATCCGCTCCTTCTCCTCCTCGAGGTAGGTCGGATCGAAGAGCTCCTCCACGGTGGTCCCGATCCCCGCCACCGCCTCGGGGCCGAGCTCCTCCTCGACGATGGCCCGGCTCTCCTCGGTGAGCTCGTGGAACTCCCGCAGCGTCGGAAGGGAGGCGAGGTCCTTGAGCTGGAAGAACTCGAGGAATTCGCGCGTGGTGCCGTAGAGCAGCGGCCGCCCCACCTCGTCCTTCTTGCCGAGGATCTTGACGAGCTTCCACTCCAGCAACGCCTTGATCACGGCGCCGCTGTCCACGCCGCGGATCTCCTCGATCTCCGGCCGCGTGACCGGTTGGCGGTAGGCGATGATGGCGAGCGTCTCCAGCGCCGCCCGCGTGAGCCGCCGCGGCTTGATCTGGAGGAAGCGCCGCACGTACTCGGCCGACTCGGGCGCGGTGCGGAGCTGCCAACCGCCGGCGACCTCCGAGAGGACCACGCCCGAAATGCCCTCGCGCAGATCGCCCGAAAGCGAATCGAGGGCCTTCTGGATGCGCGCGGGAGGAAGCCCCGTGACCTCGCGGATCCGCGCGATGGTCAGCGGCTTGTCGGCCACGAAGAGGAGCGAGTGGACGATGTTGCGGACCTGCTCGTCCGAGAGCCGGCGCGCCTTCGCCTCGAGCTTTTCGAAATCGCCGTCGGGCTCCCACTCCGCGATCTCCGCGGCGGGCTCCTCCTCGTCCGCTTCGCGCGCCTGGGCGAGCGCTTCCTCCTCCGGCGTGCGGGCATCGTCCGGATCGCCCTCGATCGCGTCGACGGAGGCGGCCGCAGCGCTCCCGCCCTCCACGGGGGCGTCCTTTGCGATCGGCGGCGCGCCCGCCTCTTCGCTCTGGTTCTTCCAATCCTCGCTCAAGGGAATCTCCCGGGATCAGGCGTAGTCGTCCTGCACGTCCACCGTCGCGGCGCCGAGCCGCTCGGTGCGCAGGATGCGGATGGAGGCGTCCACCTCCCTTTGTACCACGCGCACCAGCCGGAGGCGGACCATCTCGAGCAGGCCGAGGAAGGTGGCGATCACCCGCTGGCGCTCCACCTCTCCCTCGAAGAGATCCCAGAACTCCACCTCGTCCCGCTCGAGGAGGCGGGCGGAGATCCGGTCGATCGCCTCGCCGATGGAGATGCGCTCGAGCCGCACCTCGTGCTGCCGCTCCGGCGTGAGGCGCGCGAGCACCTGGTCGAAGGCCTCGATCAGCTTGATGACCGAGACCTCCTTGAGGCCGAGCTCGCCCTCCGCGAGCGGGACGGGGGCGTAGCGCGCGCTTCGGGTGAAGACGTTGCGCCCGAGCAGATCCTGCCGCGCGAGATCCTCGGCCGCCGCCTTGTATTTCTGGTACTCGAGCAACCGACGCACCAGCTCCGCCCGCGGATCCCCGGCGTCCTCCTCGGCTTCCTCCGGCGGCGCCTCGTCGCGCGGCAAGAGCATGCGGCTCTTGATGTGCGCCAGCGTCGCCGCCATGACGAGGAATTCGCTGGCCACGTCCAGATTCAAGCTCCGCATCCGGGCGAGGTAGGCGTGGTACTCGTCCAGGATGAAGGCGATGGGGATGTCGAAGATGTCGAGCTTGTGCTCCCGGATGAGGTGCAGCAGCAGATCGAGCGGCCCCTCGAAGGCGGGGAGCTTGAGCGTGAAGCCGGCCGAGGCCGCCAGCAGTTCCGGGGAGGCTTCCACGTTGTCGGCGGCTTCGCGTGGCCTGCTCACGGTCACCCCACGATCGCCCGGG
>DATGOH010000125.1:0-13370 GCA_035306165.1 Ferdinandcohnia sp. | reverse complement strand
CCATGCCCACGAACGGCGGCATGACCTCCACGCGCTGGATCACCGGCGCGCCGACCGTCACCACGAGACGGTCCTCGACGTAGTCGCCGGCGCGGTTGTAGAGGCGGATGACGTACTCGGTGTCCGCGGTGATGGTGAGCTGGACGTCGCCGTCGACCATGAAGTCGCTCACCTCGGGGAGCCCACCGAGTTCGTTCTCCACCTGCACGAAGGTCGCATCCTCCGACCTCCACGAGAGCGTGAAGGTCTCTCCCGGTCCGACCCGCGGCGGAACGGCCGTGAAGGAGAGGAGCTTCGGCAGCGGGACGAGCTGCACCTCGACGTCTTCGCGCGCCTCGCCGGCCCGGTTCCATGCGACGAGGGTGAAGCGGGTGTCGGCGGAAATCTCCACCTCCACCGTACCTTCCTCCAAGCCGTGATCGCTCAGATCGATCGGCTCACCCGGATCGCGCTCGAGGGTGAGCGCGTGCGCGTCCCCCACGTTCGCCCACCGCAGCTTCGCCATGCCCCCGGGGGCGGTCAGGTAGGGCGTCAGCGTCTCGAAGGTGCCGATCGAGGGCGGCGGGAGGATGCGGACCTCCAGATCCTCCTGCACGGTCTTGTCGTCCTGGGTCGCCACCAGGCGGAAGCGGCCCGCCTCACCCATGGTGATGGTGGCGGAGCCGTTCGCGATGTCGTCCTCCTCGATGGCGATCTCCTCGCCCTCCAGGTTCGACAGCGTAAGCGTATCCGCGCCCTGCACCACCCAGCGCAGCTCGACCTCCTCGCCGGGCAGATGGGCGCCGGGCACCACCTGCTCGAAAGCGAAGATCCGCAGCTCCACCGGCAGCACGTTCACCGTGAGCGTCTCCTGGACCGAGGCCTCGTCCTTGGTCGCCACGAGCGTGTACGTGGTGGTCGAGAGCGGCCGGACGGCGACGGTGCCCTCGTCCGGCCGGGCGCCGAGCAGATCCAGGGCGGTGCCGTTGGCGTCGCGCACCTCGACGCTCTTCGCGTTCTCGGTCTTCCAGCGCAGGACGGTGACCTCACCGCGCTTGATCTCGGGCGGAACGGCCTCGAAATTGACGATGACGGGCACGTCCTCGCCAAGCGTTACCTGCACGGTCTTTCGATCTTCCCTGCCGCCGTCGCCCTGCACCACGAGTTCGAAGGCGGTCGCCTCCGTGACCACGCGGTCGATCTGGCCCTCGCTCAGCGGCCAGACCTTCTCCACGACGACCTCGCCGTTTGCGAGGATCTGACCCGAGAGCGCGTTCTCCGTCGTCCAGCGCAGCGTGACCACGCCGCCGTGCGCCGGGACGGTCTGGGGCGTCGCCTCGAAGGCGAGGATCTTCGGTTCGAGTCCCTCGCCGTTTCCGTCGTCGTTTCCGTTTCCGCCCCCGCCCGGCTCGTCGCCGCAGGCGAACGCGAACGAAACAGCAACCAATACTGCCGCGAATCTGGAGCGGATCATGCAAACCTCCCCAGCCGCCCTCTTGGTCCTGGTGCGGCCCGGTCCGTCATCAGAGCCTACACGAGTCGCACGAAAACGGAAGGTGGGAAGGTCGCGACACAGGCAGAAAACAGAAAAGGGAACCCGATGTCCGGGTTCCCTCTTCCTCTTGGTGCCCAGGGCGAGAATCGAACTCGCATGCCTTTCGGCGCCACCCCCTCAAGATGGTGTGTCTACCAGTTCCACCACCTGGGCATATGGGGTTGGCCTTCCGGCCAACGAGCGCGGCGGTGAATAGCAGCGCCGCGCGCGAATTTCAAGCGCTATTCGCTCGGTTCGGAAGGGACCGCTGCGGGCTCGCCCGCCGGCGCCTCCGCGGGCGCGGTCTCGGCCTCCGACGGCGCAGCCTCCGCGGGCGCAGCTTCGCTCGCCTGCTCGACGGCGGCCTCGGCCGGCGCCGACACGCCCTCGAGGACCGAGCGGCCGGGCGCGGACGAGAGGTGCGAGAGGAGGAGCGAGGTGACGAAGAAGATCGCCGCCCCGGCGGTGGTCAGCTTGCCCAGGAAGGTCTGGGCGCCCCGTCCGCCGAAGACCGTCTGGCTGCCGGCTCCGCCGAACGCCGCTCCCACGCCGGCCCCCTTGCCGGCCTGGAGGAGGATCACCAGGACGAGGAAGACGGCCACGAGGACGTGCAGAATCTGAATCGCGAGTTCCATAGATCGCTTCGATGCTGGTTGGACGGCCGATCGCCGCGGAAGCGCGGCAAGCTAGCACGTCGACGTTCGATATCGCAACCCGTGCGGTCGCGCCAGAATTTCCTCCGGCGCGGGGCGGGGAGGGCCCCCTCCCCGCTCAGAGCGCCGCGCGCACGATGGCCGCGAAGGCGTCCGCCTGCAGCGAAGCCCCTCCGACCAGCGCGCCGTCCACGTCCGGCAGCGCGAGCAGCGCGCCGGCGTTGTCCGGCTTGACGCTCCCCCCGTAGAGGATCGGCACGACGTCCGCCACCTCGCCCGCGATCGTGCGCAGCTCGGCGCGGACGAAGGCGTGGACCTCCTGAGCCTGCTCCGGCGTGGCGGTCCGCCCCGTACCGATCGCCCAGACCGGCTCGTAGGCGATGGCGACGCGGTTCAGATCCTCGGCCCCGAGGCCGGCCAGGCCCGCGCGCACCTGGCTGCCCACCACCTCGAGCGTGCGCCCGGCGTCGCGCTCCTCGAGCGTCTCGCCCACGCAGAGGATGGGGGATAGGCCGGCGTCGAGCGCGGCGCGCACCTTCCGGTTCGCCGTCTCGTCGGTCTCACCGAAGAGGTGGCGGCGCTCCGAATGGCCCACGAGCACCAGACCGGCCCCCGCGTCGCGCAGCATCGGGCCGGAGACCTCGCCGGTGAAGGCGCCCTGCGTCTCCCAGTGGAGGTCCTGCCCGCCGACCTCGATCGGGCTTCCGCGCAGCGCCTCGGCCACCGCGGCGATGGAGGTGAAGGGCGGGATCACGGCCACCCGCACCCCCTCGACGCCGTCGAGCTCCCGGCGGAGGTCGGCGGCGAGCCGCCGCGCCTCCTCCAGGGTCTTGTGCATCTTCCAGTTGCCGGCGACGAACTTCCGACGCGCGCTCATGGAGCCTCCAGAGCGGCGACGCCGGGCAGGGTCGCGCCTTCGAGGAACTCCAGCGACGCACCGCCGCCGGTCGACACGTGGCGGATGCGGTCGGCCACGCCCGCCTCGTGCACCGCGGCCGCGCTGTCGCCGCCGCCGACCACCGTCAGCGCCTCGCTCTCGGCGAGGGCGCGCGCGATGGCGAAGGTCCCGTGCGCGAAGGGCTTCATCTCGAAGACGCCCATGGGGCCGTTCCACAGCACCGTCTTCGCGGAGCGGATCCGCTCGGTGTACATGGCGACGGTCTTCGGCCCGATGTCCAATCCCATGAGGTCATCGGGGATCGTCCGCTCCTTGACCTCCACCGGCGTCGCGTCGGCCGAAAACTCCCGCGCGCAGACGTGGTCGATGGGAAGGAGGAGCGGCACGCCCTTGCGCTCGGCGGCGTCGAGGAGGCGGCCGGCGAGGTCGAGCTTGTCCTCCTCGACCCGGCTCTTGCCGGTCGCGACGCCCTGCGCCGCCTGGAAGGTGTAGGCCATCGCACCGCCGACGAGCAGCGCATCGACCCGCGGCAGGAGGTTCTCGATCACCTTGATCTTGTCCGAGACCTTGGCGCCGCCGAGGATGGCGACGAAGGGGCGGGGCGGGTTCTTGAGGAGCTGCCCGAGGAACTCGAGCTCCTTCTGCATCAGAAAGCCCGCGGCCTTCTCGCGGACGAAGCGCGCCATGCCCGCGGTGGAGGCGTGGGCCCTGTGCGCGGCGCCGAAGGCGTCGTTCACCCAGACGTCGGCATTGGCCGCCAGCGCGCGGGCGAACTCCTCGTCGTTGGCCTCCTCACCGGGGTGGAAGCGGAGGTTCTCGAGAAGGAGGACCTGACCCTCCTGCAGGTCGCGCACGACCTTGGCCACGCCCTCCCCCACCGAGTCGTCCGCCACGATCACCTCGGTGTCGTCGAGCAGCTCCCGCAGGCGCTCGCCCACCGGAAGCATCGAGTAACGCGGATCCACCTTCCCCTTCGGCCGTCCGAGGTGCGAGGCCAGGATCACCTTGGCCTTCTTCTCCAGGGCGTGGCGGATGGTGGGAAGCGCGGCGCGGATCCGCGTGTCGTCCGTGATGCGGCCGTCCTCGAGCGGAACGTTGAAATCCACCCGGATGAAGACCCGCTTTCCGGTCAGATCCAACTCATCGAGGGTGCGAATCGCCATGCGCTCAGCCCTTCTGCGCGATGAGCCGGGCCACGTCGACCATGCGGTTCGAGAAGCCCCACTCGTTGTCGTACCAAGCGAGGACCTTGACCATGTCGTCGATCACGATGGTCGAGAGCGCGTCGACCGCCGACGACCACGGCGAGTGGTTGTAGTCGACGGAGACGAGGGGCTCCTCGCTGTAGTGCAGGATGCCCTTCAGCGACCCCTCCGCAGCGCGCTTGAACGCGGCGTTGACCTCCTCGGCCGTCGCCTTGCGCGAGAGGTTGGCGGTGAAGTCCACCAGAGAAACGTTGGGCGTCGGCACGCGGATCGCCATGCCGGTCAGCTTGCCCTTGACCGCGGGCAGCACCTCGCCCACCGCCTTCGCCGCACCGGTGGTCGTGGGGATCATCGAGACGGCGGCCGCGCGGGCGCGCCGCAGATCCTTGTGCGGCAGGTCGAGGATGCGCTGGTCGTTGGTGTAGGCGTGCACCGTGGTCATCAGGCCACGCTCGATGCCGAACTCCTCGAGCAGGACCTTCACCACCGGAGCCAGGCAGTTGGTGGTGCACGACGCGTTCGAGAGGATGGTGTGCTTCGCGGGGTCGTAGTCGCCGTGGTTGATCCCGTAGCAGAGCGTCAGGTCCGGATTCTTCGCCGGGGCGGAGATCAGCACCTTGCGCGCGCCGGCCTCGAGGTGCTTGGAGGCGCCGTCGCGATCGGTGAAGCGGCCGGTGCACTCGAGCACGGTCTCCACGCCCATCTCCTTCCAGGGGAGCTTCTCGGGCTCGCGGATCGCCGTGATGCGGATGGCCTTGCCGTCGATGACGATGGCGTCCTCGCGCGCCTCCACGTGGGGAGCGAAGGTTCCGTGGACGGAGTCGTACTTGAGCAAGTGCGCGAGCGTCTGCGGCGAGTCGAGATCGTTGATGGCGACGATCTCCACGTCGTCCACCTTCCGCTCGATCACCGCGCGCAGGATGCTCCGACCAATCCGACCGAAACCGTTGATGGCGAACTTCATCGCTCCCCTTCCTTTCTGATCCGACCGTTGACACGCCGCCCAGCGGCGCTTCGGGGGCGCGTATAGGTTCCCGATCCCCCGGGGTCAAGCGGGACGTGCCCGCGGGCCGGGGTGCGAAACTCCTTTCGCGGCGGGCGCCGGACGTAGGTGCGAACGAATCCACGCACCCGTCGCGGCTCGCCGCCGCATTTCCCACGCTTCAAGGGTAATTCCGTCCGGATCCGGAGGGCATCGCGGCTGGATCGCTTCTTGCTTGCCGGTGGTGCGACCGGCCGGGCGTGCACCGGCCGCAGGGTTTTCCATGGCTCGCAGCAAGGAGAAGGTCACTGTGGAAACGCCTACGATGAATCCGGAAGGGATCAAGATCCTCGCGCGCTCGTTCTACCGCGAGCTCAAGGAAGGCGGCTGCACCCCCCGGCAGATCCTTCTCGCCTCCAACGAACTGCTGGACCTGCTCACCAAGGAGATGCAGCAAAAGGCCCGCCAGACCTCGAGCTGAGGCGGCGTTTCCCATGCATCGGGGCCGCGGTGGCCGCGGCCCCGTTTTTCGTCTGCGAAGCCGCGGGGCCCCGCGGCTCGTTTCGTTTCCGGACTCCGGCTTGCGGGCGGGGGTGAAAGTCGTATCGTTGTTGCGAGATGCGCTACCAGATCCGCACCGGCGAGGGCACGCAGTTCGACGTGGCCGACGGAGCCCACCTGCTCATGCTCCTTCGCCAGCGCTTCCTCGACGCCGACGACGAGATCCGCGCCGCCGGTCAGACGCGGTGGCGCCGGCTCGGCGACATCCCCGAGTTTTGTGAGGTCCTGCGCGAAGCCCACACGCCGCGCATCCCGGTCAAGGCCGTCCTCCTGATCGCCTTCTTCCTCACCTGCATCGTGATGATCCTGGCGATCCTTTACCGCCTGGGCACGACCTCCCCCACCCTCTGACGGCCATCGCCGGCGGTCTTGCCGGTGGCCGCCTCCGGCGGGGTTTGCTACGTTCTGGCCCTCGCACCCCCCGGAGGAGGAATCGATGGAGAGGCTGTGGGTCAAGGACATCCAGGTCGGGCAGGCGGTCGCCGGGATCTTCCTCGTCGCGCGCAAGCAGCTCGCCGTGGGACGGACCGAAAAGCCGTTTCTGCGGCTGACGCTGCAAGACCGCACGGGGCAGGTCGACGCCCGCGTCTGGGAGAACGCCGAGGAGGCCGCGGCGCGTTTCGAGGAGGGCGACGCCATCCGGCTCCGCGGCCAGGTCGCCACCTTCCAGGGAAGGCCCCAGGTCACCATCGAGGAACTCGAGAAGGTCGAGGAGGAGATCGATTCCGCGGAGTTCGCCTACACCCCGCCCGCGGCCTCGGCCGGCAAAGGTGGCGGTGAGGCGCTCGTCGCCCAGCTGCGCGAGGAGCTTTCGCGGGTGGAGGACCCCCACGTCCGCGCCCTCCTCCTCTCCTTCGTCGACGATCCGGAGATCGCCTCGCGGCTCGCCCGGGCGCCGGCCGCCAAGGAGATCCACCACGCCTACGCGGGCGGCCTCGTGGAGCACATCCTCTCCTGCGTCCGCCTGGCGCGACGGCTGGCGGACCACTACCCGATGGCCGACCGCGACCTCCTCGTGGCGGGCGCCTTCCTCCACGACATCGGGAAGATCCAGGAGCTGACCTGGGAGAACGGCACCATCGGCTACACCGACGAGGGGCGCCTGGTCGGCCATCTGGTGATCACCGCCCAGTGGATCGCCGAGCGGGCGCGGGTGATCACCGGCTTTCCCAAGGAGCTCGAGCTGCACCTGACGCACCTGGTCCTCGCCCACCACGGGCGGCTCGAATACGGCTCGCCGAAGGTGCCCCACACCATCGAGGCCTTCCTCGTCCACGCCCTCGACGAGATCGACAGCCGGATGAACCAGATGCTCGGCCAGATGTCCCGCGCGCCCGGTGAGAAGTGGGCCGAGCCGCAGAAGCACTGGGAGCGCCTGTTGTGGAAGGCGCCGGCCCCCACCGAGGGCGGCAAGGCGAAGGGCGCGCCGGCCAAGCCGCGCAAGAAGAAGAAAAAGCGCAAGGAGGGCACCGCCCCGGCGGCTCCCGCACCGGCGGCCGAGGCCAAGCCGAGCCCGGCCCGGCCCGCGCGCGCCGAGGCACCGAAGCGGCCGGCGCCCCCGCCGAAGAAGGAAGGCCCCACCCTCACCTTCAAGCCCTTCTCCGCCCTGACCGGCCAGGAGAGCGAGGCGGCCAAGGCCCCGGAGGCCGAGGCGCCGACGCCGGAGGCGCCCGAGGCCCCCACCCTCGTTCCCACGGCCGAGGTGGTGGCTGCGGAGCCCACACCCGAGCCGAGCCCGGCCGCCGAGGCCGAGGCGCGCCCGATGGCCGAAGAGGACGGGAGCGCGGCCGCCGAGGCACCGGCCGATGCCGCCGCCGCGCCGAGCGAGGGCGGCTCCGAGGCGGAGGAATCCGGCGCCTCGAGCTAGGCGCCGGTCGCAACCACCGGCCGACGCGGCGACGGCGCCCGTCGGGACGACGGGCTCCGCGGTCGTGCGCGACGTCGGCGCCCGTCGATGCGGCGGGCGCCTTTTCGTCGGATCAATCGATCCCGAAGAAGCTGCGCGCGTTGGCGGAGGTGATCCGCGCCACCTCCTCCACGGACACGCCCTTCAGCTCCGCGATGCGCTCGGCCACGTGCACCACGTAGGCCGGCTCGTTGCGCTGGCCCCGGTGGGGCACCGGCGCGAGGTAGGGGCAGTCCGTCTCGATGAGCAGGCGGTCGAGCGGGATCCACCGCACCGCCTCGCGCAGCTCGTCCGCCTTCGCGAAGGTGACCACGCCGGCGACCGAGACGAAGAGCCCCATCTCCACGTAGCGGCGCGCCTGCTCCAGCGAGGAGGTGAAGCAGTGGATCAGCGCCTTCTCGGGCCGCGCCTCGCGCAGGATGGCCAGGGTGTCCTCGTCCGCCTCGCGGGTGTGGATGACCACCGGCTTGCCGAGGCGGCGCGCCAGGTCGAGCTGGTGCGCGAACCAGCGGCGCTGCTCGTCCCGCGGGGAGTGGTCGTAGTGGTAGTCGAGCCCGGTCTCGCCCACCGCCCGCACCTCCGGGCGGGCGCAGAGCGCCTCCAGCTCCGCCCAGTCTTCCTCCGGCACGCGGGCGCAGTCGTGTGGATGCACGCCCATCGTCGCCACGACCCAATCCGGATGCGCGGCGGCGATGGCGAGCGCGCCGCCGAAATCCCCTGGAGCGCGCCACTGCCCGATGGCCACGAGCCTACGCACACCGGCTCGGCGCGCCCGCTCGAGCATCTCCTCGCGGTCGTTCGAGAAGGCCTTGGAATCGGGATGCGCGTGCGAGTCGACGAGCTCCAGGCCGTTCACGTCACCACCTCCTCCCCCGAGAGCGGCAGATAGAGCCGGATCTCCTCGCCCGGCTTGCCGAAGAGCGAGAGACAGACCTCCACCACGCGCCGCACCCGCTCCTCGCGCACGGTCTTCGCCGCGGATTCCAGCGCCTCGCGCGCGGCGTCGCCGCCGAGGAGGAGCAGGCCCTCCGCGGCGTCGCAGCGCACGTCGGCATCCTCGTTTTCGTCCTCGAGCGCGCCGCGGCAGGCCGCGAGCGCCGCCTCCGAGCCGTAGCTCCCCAGGCCGCGCAGGGCGGCGCCACGAAAGGGATCGCGGCGATCTTCGGCCACCGCGCGCAACAGGCCCTCGCCCTCGGGTACGCGCAGATCGCCGACCCACTCGATGGCGATCGGCCGGTCGAGCTTGCCCCGGCGCGCGCGTTCGAGCAGGTAGGCCTGCCCGCCCGCGTCGCCCAGCGAGGCGAGGAGCGCGGCGGCGGCGAGCCGGTCGAACCGGCCGGAAAAGACGCCGGAGAAGACGCGCTGGGCGACGGCGCGGATGGCGTCGGCGGTCTCGGGCGCCGCCTTCGCGATCCGCCGCAGCGCGACCAACGCATCGAAGCGCGTCTGGCGCGACGTCGTCCCTTCGAGGAGCGCCGGGATGCAGGCGGGATCGCCCATCACGGAGAGCGCCGAGGCCGCCGCCACGCGCACGAGGCGGTCGGGATCGTCCAGCCGTGCGCGAAAGGGCCCGCGCACCTCCTCGACGCCGAGGGGCGAGAGCGCGTGCACGGCCTGCAGGCGCACGCCGGGCGAGGGGTCGTCGAGCAGGCGGACGACGCGCGACAGGTGTTCGAGCTTTTCGTCGCAGAGCAGCACGCCCACGATCGCCCAGCCGCGCACGGAGGGTTGCGGGTCGGCGAGGAGCGTGATGAAGCGCATCAGGTAGCGCTCGCGCAGCGCCGGTTCGCGCCGGCACAGCTCCACGAGTTCCTGCGCCGCGCCCTCGCGCTCACGCGCCGGGCGCGCCTCGTCCTCGAGGATCTCCACCCACTCCTTGCCGGCCTGCACCGCTCAGCCCTCCCCGCGCGGGCGCGCGTCGGCGACCCCACGCTGCTCGTCGCGCTCGGCGGCGTGCGGTGCGGACGGCTCGGAGGGCCAGATGGCGTCGAGCTGCTCGTCCTGCAGCGGCGCGGCGATGTGGGCGACGGGGCCGATCCGGGTGCCGGCCGCGAGCGGAAAGGGCTCGCCCGCGGCGATGCGCGCCGGATCGAAGCGGACGCCGCCGAGCATGGCCTCGAGCTTGGCGCCGGCGCGCGGCAGGATCGGCGACATCCAGGTACCGATCACCCAGGCGACGTTCGCGCAGAGCGAGAGATCTTGCAACGCGCCCTCGGCGTCGCCCTCCTTGCGGCGCTGCCAGGGCGCGCGCTCCTGGAGGAAGCGGTTGGCCTCGAAGCCCATCTGCACGAGCGCCTGGGTGGCGGCGCGGAAATCGATGGCCTCGTAGCCGTTGCGGATCTCGGAGGAAAGCTCGATCACCTTCGCCCAAAACTCGCGCGCGGCGGGATCGTCGGAGGGCGTGCCCAAGGTGCCGTCGAAGTCCTTCTCGATCGGGCGCAGGGCACGCGAGACGAAATTCCCCAGGGTCTTGACCAGCTCGGCGTTGACGCGGTTCTTGAGCTCCTCCTTGGTGAGCGGGAGGTCGTGGGGCTCGGGGCCGAGGTTCGCGGCGTAGTACCAGCGCAGGCTCTCCGGATCGATGCCCGCATCGAGGTACTCGCGCGCGGTCACCATCCGTCCGCGGCTCTTGGAGAACTTCTCGCCGCCGAGGGTGACCATGCCGTGGACCTGGATGCGGTCGGGCACGCGCAGCCCGCTGGCCTCGAGCATCGCGGGCCAAAAGAGGGCGTGGAAGTAGACGATGTCCTTGCCGATGAAGTGGACGATGCGGCTCGGCGCCTGGCGGTCCCAGTAGTCGGCCACCGCGCGCTCGGCGCCCAGGAGCGCCTCGGTGGAGGCGATGTAGCCGATGGGGGCGTCGAGCCAGACGTAGAAGTACTTGCCCGGATGGCCGGGGATCTCGAAGCCGAAGTAAGGACCGTCGCGCGAGATGCACCAATCGAGCAGCCCCGCGTCGAGCCACGCCTTCACCGAGTTGCGTACCGCGGGCGCGAGCCGTCCCTCCTTGTCCACGTACGCCGCGAGGAAGTCGCGAAAATCGCTGAGCTTGAAGAAGAGATGGTCCGAGGTCCTGCGGACCGGCGGGTTGCCACAGAGGGAGCAGTAGGGTTTCTCGAGGTCGGTGGAAGCGTAGGCCTTGTTGCATGCTTCGCAGACGTCGCCGTACTGGTCGCGCGCGCCGCAGTTGGGACAAATGCCCTTGACGAAGCGGTCCGGAAGGAAGCGGCCGTCCACCTCGCAGTACCACTGCTCCAGCGGCCGCGTCTCGATGTGACCGCCCTCCTGCAGGCGCCGGAAGATCTCCTCCGACCACTTGCGGTTCTCGGGCGAGTGCGTGGTGTGGAAGATGTCGAAGCCGATGAGGAAGTCTTCGAAATCTTGCTTCTGGCGTTCGCGCCAGTGCGCCACGAAGTCCTCGGGGGACATCCCCGCCTTGCGCGCGTTCACCTCGATGGGTGCGCCGTGGGTGTCGCTCGCCCAGACGTAGATCACGTCGCGGCCGGTGAGCTCGAGGTAGCGCACCCAGACGTCGGTCTGGATGCACTCGAGCAGGTGGCCCAGGTGGATGGGTCCGTTGGCGTAAGGAAGCGCGCTGGTGACGAGGATCTTTTCGGACACGGGAAAGCCCTCAGAAGCGGAGTACGGGGAGCGAGAGAACCATGCGGCCGGTGGGCCGCTCCTTGCGGCTGAACACCCCGGCCGGGGCGAAACCGGGAACGGCTCGATCGAGCGGCTCCTCGAGCAGACCGAGCTGGTGCTGCGCCTCCGACCAAAGGAGCAACACCTCCACCCGACCCACCGGGGTGTCGAGGCCGACCCGTTCACCGCGCGGCGACGGCGCGTTCTGCTCGAGGACGAGGCGTGCGTCCGACGGAGCGGCGCGGACCTCCTCCACCCGCGCGGACGCCTCCTCCGGCGCCTTCGCGGGGACGACATGCATCGTGGCCAATAGGGCCAGCAAGCCCAGGTTACCCAAGGGTCCTTCGTTGCCTCCGTCGTGGGAATCGAAGGGGATGCCGCGGGGCGCTGGCTCCTAGCACAGGAGGCGATCCGGCGACAAGCGCCCTTCCGTGTGTCAGTCCGAAGAGCAAATCTCCCAGAGAAGTCGTTCGACGTAAAGCCGCCCACCCCCGGTCTTCACCGCCACGTCCACCTCCGCGGTCCGCATCAGCAGGCGGGCGAGTGCAGAAGGGGAGAAGCGCGCGGCCGCCTGGGCGCGGAACTTCGCGGCGTTGGGATTGGCCATCTTCAGGCCCGCGGCCTCGTAGGCCTCGACCCATGGGCTGGCCTGGGCACCGAAGCCGGGCAGGCGCCCCCCGGTCGCGCGCGTCGCCTCGCGCGCGGCGAGGAGCTGTCGCAGGCAGGTGGCGATCGAGGCCACCGCCTGGGGAAGGCCGCCTCCGCCCGCCAGGAGCTCGTCGAGCCCCTGCATCGCGCCGGCGAAGTCCTTCCTCTCCAGCGAATTGGTGAGCAGAAACTCCACCGCCCGCGAGCGCTCGACGACCTGGTGGACGTCGTCCGGGAGGATCACCTCCCGCTCGCCCACGTAGAGCGCGAGCTTGTCGAGCTCTGCGTGGAGGCGGCGGAGCTGATCGTCGCCCAGAAGCTCCTCGAGGGCCGCCACCGCGCGCGGATCGATCCTCTTGCCCAAGGGCGTGAGGTGTTCCTGGGCGAGCGCGGCGAGGTCGCGCTTCTCCCCGCGGCCAGCCGCACGGAAGGAGATCTCCGCGCCCGCGTCGCGCAGCTTCTTGTACAGGCCGAGACGGGCGTCGACCGCGTGCGCCGAGACGACGAGGTGGATGCCGGGAGCGAACCCGCGCTCCAGCAATCGCTCCAGCGCGCCCTCGTCCCCGCCCTCCGCGGCGATCCCCTCCTCGCGCGCCCAGGCCGCCGCCTCCTGGCAGAAGCGGAGATCGTCCGGGCCCGCCTCGATGCCGGCCTCGGCGCTCCAGTCCTCGGCGGTGGCCGTCGCCGCGTCCACGCCGGCCTTCTGCGCCAGGGCGAGGAGCCGGCGCGCAGCTTCTCTCTTCTTGCCCTGGTCCCAGAGCTCGCGCAGTCGGGCGAGCGAATCCGCTTTGGCCGCGCGCTTCGGCGCGAGGAAGGCGGGATCCTGCACCCAGACGACCTTCGTCCCCGCGAACATCGGCACGGTCGCGAGATCGCGGACGAGTTCCGCCAGGGAGGCGCCGTCCGAAACGGAGAGGTTGAGATCGCGCTGCGCCGGATCGACGAGGGCGTCGACCACCTCCTCGGCCGCCTTGCGGGCGAGGAATTCCTCGCCGTGGAAGAGGTAGACGGAGCGGGCTTTGCCGCGCCGGATCTCCTCGACGAGCTCCCGGACGCTCATGCCGCCTCCTCGCCGAGCACGCAGCCGAGCAGAAAGCGCTCCACGGCGAGCCGCGGGACGGCGTGGCGTTCGAGGGCGCGGCGCGCGCCCTGGGCGCGCCGCAGGCGCCGCAACGCATCGGACGCACCGCGCTCCGCCGCCCGCCGCAGCAGGGGCAAGAGATCCTGGTTGGCCACGACCGACTCCGGCCCGCCCTCCGCCACGACGGCCGCATCGCGATAGAAGAGGACGATGGCGTCGAGGAGGAGCTCGGTCGCCTCCCGGCCGCCGGCGGCGACCCGCTCCGCCAGGGCGAGCACGGG
>DATGOH010000124.1:0-3447 GCA_035306165.1 Ferdinandcohnia sp. | reverse complement strand
CGGCGATCTCCTGCATCTTCGCTGCGAGCGCGCCTTCCAGCCCCTTGGCGTTGGGGACGAGCGCCGAGTAGGTCACGCCCTCGCGGGTACGGACCCTTGCGGCCACTTCGCGCGAATCGGCGAGCGCCGGGATCCACTTCGGCGAGACGAAGGAGGTGATCTCGATGCGGCGCAGCCCGGCCTCGGCAAGGCCCTCGATCAGCCGGAGCTTGTCGTCCGTGGAGACGACGGTCGACTCGTTCTGCAGGCCGTCGCGCGGCCCCACCTCGTAGATGGAGACCTTCTCGGGCAGCCGCTCGAACATGCGCGCCTCCTACGCGGCGCGCGATCGCGGCCGCACGTTCTCCCGCACCCAGGCGATGATCTCGGTGGTCGGGGTGCCGGGGAGGAAGACCTCCTGCACCTTCTTCTCCTTGAGGACGGGGATGTCGTCCTGCGGGATGATCCCGCCGAGGAAGACCTTGATGTCGTTCGCGCCCTGGGCCTCGAGCAGATCCACCACCGCCGGCGCCAAGGTCATGTGCGCTCCGGACATGATGGACAGGCCGATGCCGTCCACGTCCTCCTGGATCGCCGCGGAGACGATCATCTCCGGCGACTGGTGCAGCCCCGTGTAGATTACCTCGAAACCCGCGTCGCGCAGGGCGCGCGCGATGATCTTGGCGCCGCGGTCGTGGCCGTCGAGGCCGGGCTTGGCGATGAGGATGCGCGTCTTTCGTTCGGACATCGATCGGGCCTCCTAGAACCGTCCCTCTTCCCGGTAGGTCCCGAAGACCTTGCGGAAGACGTCACAGACCTCGCCGAGGGTGGCGTAGGCGCGGACCGCTTCCAGCACGGGCGGCATCAGGTTGGAACCATCCTCGCAGGCGCGCTCGATCGCCTCGAGCGCCTTCTGCACCCGCGCGTTGTCGCGCGTGGAGCGGATCTCGCGCAGGCGGGCGATCTGCTCCTCCGCGAGGGCGTCGTCGATCTTGAGGATCTCGATCGGCGCCTCCTCCTCCATCTGGAAGGCATTGACGCCGACGATGAGCCGATCCTTGGCCTCCACCTCCTTTTGGAAGCGGAAGGCGGACTCGGCGATCTCCTTTTGCGGATAGCCCTCCTCCACCGCCTTGATGATGCCGCCCATCTCCTCGATGCGATCGAGGTACTCCTGGGCGCGCTTCTCCATCTCGTCGGTGAGGTACTCCACGTAGTACGAGCCCGCGAGGGGATCGACCACGCGGTCGGCACCCGACTCGTGGGCGATGATCTGCTGCGTGCGCAGCGCGATCGTCACCGCCTCCTCGGTGGGTAGCGCGTAGGTCTCGTCGAGCGAGTTGGTGTGCAGAGACTGCGTGCCGCCGCAGACGGCCGCGAAGGCCTGCAGCGCCACGCGCACCACGTTGTTGTAGGGCTGCTGCGCGGTGAGCGAGACGCCCGCCGTCTGCGCGTGGGTGCGCAGCATCATCGAGCGCGGATCCTTGGCTCCGTACTTCTCCTTCATCGTGCGCGCCCAGATCCGGCGCGCCGCGCGAAACTTGGCGACCTCCTCGAAGAAGTCGTTGTGCACGTCCCAGAAGAAGGAGAAGCGCGGGGCGAACTCGTCCACCTTCATGCCGCGCTGGAGGCACTCCTCCACGTAGCCGAAGCCGTCGGCCAGCGTGAAGGCGAGCTCCTGCACCGCCGTCGCCCCCGCCTCGCGGATGTGGTAGCCGGAGATCGAGACCGGGTGCCACTTCGGCATGTTCTTGGTGCACCACTCGATCATGTCGATGAGGATGCGGACCGCGGGCCGGGGCGGGACGATCCACTCCTTCTGGGCGATGTATTCCTTGAGGATGTCCGCCTGGATGGTGCCGCCCAGCTTCTCCGGGGGGATGCCCTGCTTCTCGGCGGTGACCACGTAGCAGGCGAGCGCGTAGATGGCGCTCGCGTTGATCGTCATGGAGGTGGTCACCTTGTCGAGGGGGATGCCTTCGAAGAGGATCTCGAAGTCCGCCAAGGACGAGACGGCCACGCCCTCCTTGCCCACCTCGCCCCGGCTCATCGGATGGTCGGCGTCGTAGCCCATGAGCGCCGGCATGTCGAAGGCGGTGGAGAGCCCCGTCATCCCCTGCGAGAGCAGGTACTTGAAGCGCTGGTTGGTGTCGCGCGGCGTGCCGAAGCCGGCGAACTGCCGCATCGTCCACGTGCGCGCGCGGTACATCGTGGCCTGCGGGCCCCGGGTGTACGGGTACTCGCCGGGGAATCCGATGTCGCGCAGGTAATCCTCGTGGGCGCGATCCGCCGGCGTGAGCACGTGCGGGATCGGGATGCCCGAATCGGTGACGAACTGCTCGCGGCGCAGCGGCATCCGCTGCAACGAGCCGGCCAGGGTCTCCTTCTCCCACCGCTCCTTCGCCTCGGCGATCCGCTCGAGGGTCGAGCGATCGTAGGTGGGGTTGTCCGGGCGCTCCGGCACCGGGTGGGCGACCTTGGAAGACGGATGGCTCATGGTTTACCCCTCAACGAAGGATCTCCCGAGCGATCACCACGCGCTGGATCTCGCTCGTTCCCTCGTAGATGGTGGTGACGCGGGCATCGCGCATGTGCCGCTCCAACGGGAACTCGTCCACGTATCCATAACCCCCGTGAATCTGCACCGCCTCCTGCACCACCCGGTTGGCGGCCTCCGAGGCGAAGACCTTCGCCATGGAGGCCTCCCGAGTGAAGCGCAGGCCCTGGTCCTTCATCCACGCCGCGCGCAGCGTGAGCAGCCGGGCGGCCTCGATCGAGGTCCGCATGTCGGCGAGCTTGAAGGCGATCGCCTGGAAGTCCGCGATGGGCTTGCCGAAGGCCTTGCGCTCCTTCGCGTAGGCCACCGATGCCTCGAACGCGGCCTGGGCGATGCCGATCGACTGTGACGCGATCCCGATGCGCCCGCCGTCGAGCGCGCGCATCGCCCACTTGAAGCCCTCGCCCTCCTGTCCGAGGAGATTCTCGGCGGGGATCTCGCAGTCTTCGAACTGCAGCGGCACCGTGGGCGAGGCGCGCAGCCCCATCTTGTCCTCGGGCTTGCCGACGGTCAGACCGGGCGTCCCCGCCTCCACCAAGAAGCACGAGATGCCCTTCGAACCCGCGGCGGGGTTGGTCTTGGCCCAGACCACCATCAGCCCCGCCACGTTGCCGCTCGTGATCCACTGCTTGCTGCCGTTGAGCACCCAGCGGTCGCCGCGCCGCTCCGCGGTAGTGGTCATCGCGGCCGGGTCCGAGCCGGCTTGCGGCTCCGAGAGGGCGAAGGCGCCGGCCACGTACTCGCCCGAGACGAGCCGCGGGACGTACGTGCGCTTCTGCTCCTCCGAGCCCGCGGCGCAGATGAGTTCGGCGCACATGTTGGTGACGCCCATCGTCACCGCCGCGGAGGCGTCGCCCCGGGCGATCTCGGTGAGGGCCATCGAGTACGCCACGGCACCGGCCGCCGCGCCG
>DATGOH010000123.1:0-6552 GCA_035306165.1 Ferdinandcohnia sp. | reverse complement strand
AGTAGTGGGCCGGCGCGAAGGCCACTTCCTCGGGTGGCAGCGCGCGTCCGAAGATCACCGCGTCCACCCGCAGCGCATGAAGCATCACGAAGTTGGTGGCGAAGAGCACCCCTTCCTTCCGGCTCGGCGGCCAGATCTCGGCCACGTGGGCGTACTTCGCGCGCGCCGCCTCGGTGTCGATCGGCTGGCCCCGATACAGCCGCGCCCACCAGACCTTCCCGTGCTGGCGCAAGAGTTCCACGTGCACCTGAATGGTCTCCGGCTCGAAGTAGGGGTTCCAGACGGTGAGGAGCTGGTGTTCGCGCTCGTCCACTGCATCTCCCTCCCAGGCGGTCGAAAGACCCCAGTATAGAGGCCCGGGCGCGCGCGCCGGGCAAGTGCGGCGCCTCCCCGGTGCGCGCACCTCCGCTTTGGGCAGTGACGCTTCTCGGCGCCGATCCGCGTCCTGACAGTGAAGGGAACCGCTCCCGCGAGGCGGGTCGATGGGCTACGATGCGGGCCGAACGCGGAATCGAGGGGAGGCATGGGCGAATTCCGGAGCTTGCTCGCGGCCCAGCTCGACTGGCTGGCCGTCCGGGTCCGCCAGCACGCGCGGGTGGCCGGCCTGTCGGACGCACAGGAGGATCTTTTGCAGGAGACCGTGAAGATCGCGCTCGAACGGCTCCCCCGCTTCTTCGTCGGCCCGTCGCGCAACGAGTCGGCGCGGATGCGCTGCCTCCTCTTGCAGGCGCTCAAGAGCGCGCGCACCAACCTCTACCGCGAACGCGCCAAGACGCCGGTCCTCGGAGGCGACGCGCCGATCGAACGCGCCGAGACCGAGGATCCGGAAAGCCTCCTCGCCGGCGAGCAGCACCGGCGCGCCCACCTCGCCGAGGTCCGTGCGGAGCTCAGCCCCGGCGTCGCGCTCGTCTACCTCTGCATCCACTTCCCCGAGGAGGTGTGCGCGGAGGATCTACGGCGGGCGGCGGCGTTTCGCGGCGGGGGCGCGCAGGGCCTCGCCCGGCCCGTGGACGAGGCCTGGTCGCTCTTCGACCGGCTCCGCACGGAACGCCTCGCCCGGACGAGCGAAGCGGAGTGGAAGCGGCTCGTGGTGGAGGTCCTCTTTTCCGCGGCGCCGCTCGGCGAGGCCTCCCGAGAGGACCTCGAACGCGGCATCCGCAACGTGGATACGCGCCTGGCGCGTGCGCGCGCCAAGCTCGGCCTGGGGCCATCCTCGAACCAGGGGGAGCCGACATGAGCGATCTGCGCGAGCAGGAGAAGACCGGAGCGCTCCTCGAGCAGACCTACGCGCTCTGCGGCGCACGACCGGATCGGGCGGATCTGCTCGCCTGGGCCGAAGAGGCACTCGCCCTCGCCCGGGAGCTCGACGCGAGGGAGGCGCCCGCGCGCCTCCGCTCCGTGCTCGAAGAGATCTGCACCCTGGTGGAGGCCCACCCCGCCTCCTTCGCGCCCGCCGCCGATTGGGCCGAGGAACGGGTACCGCTGGAATCGGGCGAACACGCCCTGATCCTGCTCGACGCACTCGCCGGCGCCCCCGAGCGCGCGGCCCTGGACGAGGTCGAAGCGGTGGAGGCCGTCTCCCTCGACCGCCTGCTCGAGAGCCTCCCGGAGGAGGGGATCGGCGCGGCGGACGAGGCCATCCGCGGTGCGCGTACCTGGTCCGCCCGCGTCGTGGAACTCTTCCGCCGAGCCGCCGCCTCTGCCGACACCGTCCGCCTCGCGGCGAGCCCCGAAGATGCCCAGGAGGAAGACTACGTCCTGCTCGGCCGACTCGACGAAGGCGAGCTCGTCCTCACCCGCGGCGGGCCTTCGGTCTGGGTGGACTGGTACGGGAGCGGCGCGCCTCGGCTGACGATCGACGGCGAGGAGATCGCCCCCCGCCCGCTCCCCCAGGGCGAAGGTCGTCGCTGGCCGCTCGGCAGCAAGCAACCTCCGCTCTCTTTCCGCCTCGCGCTGGGCGATTCCGTCCTCACCCTCCGCATCGACGCGGACGCGGACTGAGTCCGCACGGGCCGGCCGATGGCTTCGAGCTTCGCCGACGATCCCCTCCGCATCCGCCTGCGCCGCCTGGCCGGGCACATCCCCTTCGCGCCGCGGCTGGTGGAGGAGGCCCTCGAGTCGATCGACCGCACCCGGCTGCTCGCGCCGGTCCGCCTTCGGGTGGAGAAGCTCCTCGAACAGGCTCGGGCGCGCACCCTCCTCCGCCCCGAGGGTTCGGCCTGCCTCTTTCCCACCGTGGCCCAGAACGCCCCGGTCGCGGGTGCGCTCTTCTTCGCCGTGGCCCAGCTCTTTCGGCCGCCCGGCGCCTGCCCGATCGCGGACGCCTTCCCCGGCGAAAGCGAGATGCTCCGGCTGCTCGGCGAGGCCTACGCCGGCACGGGTTCGCTCTCGCTTCTGCCCCACCCCGGCGATTGTTCCGGTGACTTGCTCGAGCTGGTGGGCAACTCGGCGGGTGGGGCTTTCGCCGTGGCCGCGGAAGCGCTCCGCCGCGGGGTGGAGGTCCCCGACGACGTGGCGGTCTCGGCGGCGCTCGGGCCCGGCCCCGACGGCAGCCTGCACCTTCGACCCGTCGCCGGGCTCGAGGAGAAGGTTGCGGTCCTCGAGCGCGAGCGCCCCGGAATCCGCTTCTTCTTCGTGCGCGGAAGCGGGCGCCCCCTCTCCTCCGCCCGGATCCACCTGCATCCGCTGCCGTCGGGACCGATCGACGCGCTCTTCGACGCGATCCTCCCCGAGCGGCGAGTCTCCCCCCGGGCGCAGATCTACGTCCGATTGCGGGAGGCCGAGCTGGCCTTCGCGGATCAGGACTACCCGCAGGCCGGCCGCATTTTCCGTGAGATCCTGCCCGCGCTCGAAGCGGTCGACGAGGAAGAACCCCGCCGCTGGCGCCTCTGGAGCCTGATCTGCCTGGGCGCGATCGCTTTGCACGGCGGCGACAGCGAGGAGGCGGCCCACTTCTTCACGCAGGCGCATAACGAGGCGCAGGACGCCCTCCTGAAGGAGCGGGACGAGCTCCAGCTCTACGTGGCGGGCCTGTATCTGGACCGGCTCGCCCACGCCGAGGCCTCGGCCATCCTCGTCCCGCTCACCGATCTCTGGCGCCAGCGCATGCGCCTCGATCCGGCGGGAGACGACCGGCGCCGCATCTGGCTCGCTTGCCTGGGCGGCATGCGGCGGCTCCATCTGCTCGCCGGCGAGCCCGAGCGCGCGCACGCCTTCCAGGAGGAGCTCTTGCACTGGAGCCCCGAGTCCGAGCGCGCGCGCAGCCTCACCGATCTGGGCGAGTGCCTGCGCCGCATGGGCCGACGGGACGAAGCGAGCCGGGCGTTCGCGGAAGCGCGCCGGAGCCTGACCGCCGTCTACCTGCGCACCTACCGCCTCCAAACCGAGGCTTTCCTCCTGTACTACGAGGGCCGGCTCGCGCTCGATCGCGGCGCGCTCCCCGACCTCGACGCCATCGCCGCGATCGCACCGCGCCTTCCCGAGCGCTCGGCGGCATCGTGGCGGCTGCGGCAGCTCGCCCTTCTCGGCCGGCTCCGCGCCGGCGACGACGAGGCCGCCGAGACGCTCGTCCGCGCCGCACGCGCCGCGAAGACCGACTTCCTGCGTTGGCAGGCGGGCCTGGGGCTGCTCCGCGCCCTGGAGCTTCGACCGGACGATCGCGGCTTGCGGTCGGCGATCGCGGATCACTTCGCCCCGCTCGACCGGCTCGCCGCGAACCACGCGCCCGTGGCCCGCGCCCACCGCGACCTGCTCGATCGCCTGGCCCGAGGCGACGACCCCCTTCCCTCGGCGCGCGACCTCCTTCGTCGTTCTCCCTACTGATCGGGTCGCGTCGGGTCTGACATTCCTGTCAGGGGCGCGACCTCCTGTGACGGCGAAAGGGAGCGTGCATCATGCGGCCATTCGGTATTTCCTACCGCCTTCGCGGGCTTTTCGGCGAAAAGAGGCCGGCCGAAACCCTGGCCCGTTTCCTGCATCGGACGAGGTAGAGGCTCGCAACGGAGGTGGCCATGCACATCCGAAAGACGGATTCCCGCCCTGGATGGCGCTTCGACGGCTACACCGCCTTGGGCGAGCTGAGCCGCTCGCTCTTCGACGACGCGCTCGTCCTCTGTGACGACGAGCGGGAGGCCGCCTTCCTTGCCTCGGCGCGGCTCCTTCTGCACCTCGAGGACGAGGAGCGGCGCCGCAAGCACGGCGACCGACCCGACGGCGTGCTCGACTGACGGCGCGTCGCCGTGCCATTGCGGACGAGGTGCCTCGCCTTCGTCCGCAACTCGTTGCTTTCCCACCGCTTCCGGGCATAGATGGAACCGAATCCCGGGTTCCATCGACGTGCGCCCCCACTCCCGTCCGCTTCGACCCGGCGACGTGGTCGCCATCGCCGCACCCAGCGGCGCCTATTCCGAGGACCGCCTGCGCCGAGGCGAGGCCGTGCTCGCCGCGCGGGGGTACCGGGTCCACCGGCACCTTCCTCCTCGACCCCACCGCTACTTCGCCGGCACCGACGCGGAGAGGCGGCAATCCGTACGAGACGCCTTCGCGGACCCGGAGGTGCGCGCGGTGTTCGCCGCGCGCGGCGGCTACGGCGCGGCGCGCCTGCTCGACGACCTCGACTGGGATCTGGTGGCGCGCAGCGGCAAGCCGCTCGTCGGCTTCTCGGATCTGACCGCGCTGCACCTCGGCCTCTACGCGCGCGGGATCCGCTCCGTCCACGGACCGGTGGTCACGCGGCTGAGCGAGGAGCCGGCCGAATCCCTCGACCGCCTCTTCGAGATGTTGGAGAGCGACGCCCCGCCGCCTCCCCTCCCGGGCCGGCGCGTGGTCGAGGGCGAGGCCGAGGGTCCCCTCGTCGGTGGCTGTCTGAGCCTTCTCGTTTCCCTGGTGGGGACGCCGCACCTCCCGTCGCTCGCGGGCTGCATCCTCTTCCTGGAGGAGGTGGGCGAAGCCCCCTACCGCATCGACCGCCTCCTCACCCAGTTGCGCGCGTCGGGCGCGCTGGCCGGTGTTGCGGGCGTGGTCCTGGGCGAGTTCGTCGACTGCGACGGCCCCGCCGCAAGGGGTGCGGAGGTGGCGCGGGAGATCCTGCGCGAGCTCGGCAAGCCGATGATCGTCGACCTGCCCTTCGGGCACGGGGAGCGCAACCTCGCCCTGCCCCACGGCGCGCGCGCCCGCATCCGCAACGGGGCGCTGCACTTCCTCGAGGGGATCTGGTGATCGAGGCAATCCGCAATCTCCTCGAGGGCGAGGTCGGCCGAAGCTTCGGCGCGGCCCAGGCCTGCGTCTTCGCCGGCGGCGCGCTGGTGCACGAAAGCGCGCACGGCGGTCACGGCGGGCTGCGTACCGACGCGCGGACGCTCTTCGACGTCTCCAGCCTCACCAAGGTGGTGGCCACCACCACCCTCGTCTACCGCATGGCGTCGCGGGGCGAACTCTCGTTCGACGACGTGGTGGGACGGTGGTTTCCCGAGGCGGCCAGCCGGGACGTCCCGCTGCGGGCGCTCCTCGGGCATCGCTCGGGCCTTCCCGCCTGGGCCCCGCTCTTCGTTGCACCGCAAGGGGTCCTCGCCGCGGCCCTCGGCGTCGCGCCCGAGGTTCCGGTCGGTGCGCGAAGGCTCTACGGCGACATCAACTTCATCCTCCTCGGCGCCGTCCTCGAACGGATCGCGAACCGGCCGCTCGATCGGCTCTTCGCCGACGAGGTGGCCGCGCCGCTCGGCCTGCGCCACACCGCCTTCCGCCGGATTCCGGCGCGCATGCCCCTCGAGGGATCGAGGCTGGCCGTCGCGCCCACCGGCGATCGCCGACCGCGGTGGCCGGCGCCGGGCCAGGAAGGGAGCCATGTGGCGGGGCCGCCGGTCGAGGACGCGGGCGAGGTGGACGACGACAACGCCTGGGCGATGGGCGGAGTGGCGGGCCACGCCGGCCTCTTTTCGACGGCCAGGGACGTGGCGCGCTGGGCGGAAGCCCTCCATGCCGAGCGGGAAGGCGCGGGCGTCCTCGGCCGCGCGGAGGTGCTCGCCGAGATGCTCGGCGCGGCCGGCGGCGAGGCGCTCGGCTTCGATCGGCCGAGCGCCGCGGGCTCGAGCGCCGGTGGCATCGTCGGCCGGCAGGGCCCGCTCGGCGCGATCGGGCACCTGGGCTTCACGGGTTGCTCGGTGTGGATGGACCTGGATCGCCGCTGGTCGATCGTCCTTCTGACCAATCGGGTCCACCCCGACCGGAAAAACGATTCCATCCGCTCGCTGCGGCCGCGCTTCCACGACGCCGTGGCCGGCGAGCTTCTGCGAGGGCTGCAATGAATCCGACCTCCTCGACGGCCGCTCGGCGCATCCATCTGCTCGGCGTGGGGGGCACCGGCATGGGCGCCTTCGCCTCGCTCTTGCAGCAGGCGGGCTACGCGGTCACCGGCTCGGACCAGAACCTCTACCCGCCGATGAGCGAGATGCTGAAGCAGTGGGGTATCGAGGCGATGACCCCCTACGCGCCCGAGAACCTCGACCGCGCCCGCCCCGATCTCGTGGTAGTGGGCAACGTCATCCGGCGGGACAA
>DATGOH010000122.1:0-3851 GCA_035306165.1 Ferdinandcohnia sp. | reverse complement strand
CGGCCTCGATGGCCTCCTCCGAGATGACGCCGGACTCGCGCGCGTAGTCCTTGAGCTTCTTCTGGAGGAGTTTGCGACCGCGGTAGAGGCGGCTCATCACGGTGCCCACCGGGCAGCCCACGATCTCGGCGATCTCGTTGTAGGAGAAGTCCTGGAGATCGGCGAGGATGACCACGAGCCGAAAGTCGATCGGCAGCTCGTCGATGGCCCGCAGCACGTCGTCCGAGAGCAGGCGATCGAAGAGGTACTGCTCGGGGTTGGCCGCAAACTCGCTGGCCCGCCGGCTCACGAAGCGTTCCTGCACCGCGTCCTTCTCGGACCCCTCGACGATGCTCCGCTCCTTGACGCTGCGACGATAGCGGTTGATGAAGGTGTTGGTGAGGATCCGGAAGAGCCAGGCCTTGATGTTGGTGCCGCGCTCGAACTTGTCGAAGAAGCGGTAGGCACGAAGGAAGGTGTCCTGGACCAGGTCCTCCGCGTCGCGCTCGTTCTTCGTCAGTCGGAGGGCGGCCGAGTACAAGGAATCGAGGTGCGGGAGCGTCAGCTCCTCGAATTCCTTCCGGGTCGCGTTGTCGTGGCGGAAGTCGAACACGTCGCGTCTCCTTCGCCCCCTGATCCTCTCCGGCTCGTCGGCGGCGGGCAAGTCCACCTCGCCCTACGCCTACGATAACCATTCCACGCGAGCGAACACTTCTCTCCCCGCCCGTATTCCCGGCGCACGGGAAGGAGAGGAGAGTCCGGAGGGTCGTGGTGGGGGCGTGTCCCTGCGCCCTCGATCCTGGGATGCGCGACGGCCCGATGCGATGCGGCGCGCGGCCACCGGGGGTGGGCGCGCGCCGCGTGCAGGGTCCGCTCAGGCGCCGATGGCGTCCGCGAGCGGGGTGTAGGGCAGGTCGAGGGCGTCCGCGACGGCCTTGTAGGTGATCTTGCCGCCGTAGGTGTTCACGCCGAGCGCGAGGGCGGGATCGTTCTTCACCGCCTCCAGCACGCCCATGTCGGCGAGTTTGACGCCGTAGGGCTGGGTGACGCTGTTCAGGGCGAAGGTGGAGGTCTGCGCCACCGCGCCCGGCATGTTCGCCACGCAGTAGTGGACCACGCCGTGCTTGACGAAGGTCGGCTCCTCGTGCGTGGTGGGCCGGGCGGTCTCGATGCAGCCGCCCTGGTCGATGGCCACGTCCACGACCACCGAGCCGTCCTCCATCTCGCGGATCATCTGCTCGGTGACGAGCTTGGGGGCCGCCGCGCCCGGGATGAGCACGGCCCCGATCACCAGGTCGGCGCGGACCACCGACTGGTGGAGGTTGACGGGATCCGAGAAGAGGGTGGTGACGCGGCCGCCGAAGATGTCGTCCAGGTAGACGAGTCGGGCCGGGTTGGTGTCGAGGATGGTGACCTCGGCCCCGAGGCCGACCGCCATCTTCGCGGCGTTGGTCCCCACCGAGCCGCCGCCGATCACGGTCACCCGCGCGCGGCGGACGCCGGGGACGCCGCCGAGGAGGATGCCCTTGCCGCCCTGCTGGCGCGTCAGGCAGGCGGCGCCGGCCTGCACGGCGAGGCGCCCGGCGACCTCCGACATCGGCCGCAGCAGCGGGAGCGCGCCGTTGGGGAGCTGGATGGTCTCGTAGGCGACCGCGGTGACCTTCTTCTCGATGAGCACGTCGGCCAGGGAGGGGACCGCCGCGAGATGGAAGAAGGTGTAGATCGTCTGGCCGTGCTGGATCCGGTCGTACTCGACCTCGATCGGCTCTTTGACCTTGACAATCATCTCCGCGTTCTTCCAGACCTCCTCGGCCGTGGGGACGATGCGGGCGCCCACCGCCTCGTACTCCGCATCGGAGATGAAGGAGCCCGCGCCGGCTCCGCGCTCCACGAGCACCTCGTGGCCACGGGAGGTGAGGGCGCGAACGAAGGCCGGGACCATGCCCACCCGATACTCGTGAACCTTGATTTCCTTGGGAACTCCGACGATCACGAAGAACCTCCGAGACGGCGGGCGCGGTGCCCGACGCAAAGCAGCCAATGCGCGATTGGCGGATGCGAAATAGCAGGCGGCCCCGACGGGAGCAAGCCGGCAGGCGAGGATGGGGAGCGCGTCTTTTCCTCCTTCTCGCCGCGGCCTGCGCCGAGCCCCGCCAGCCCTGGCCCGTCTTCGAGCCGCCGCCCCCGGCGGAACTCGATCTCTCCCTGCCCCTTCCTTCGGATCTCCCCCTCGACGGCGGGATCCCCAGCGCGCTGGACTACCCCGACCCCCACGGTGCGCGCCCCTGGCTGACGGGGCGCTCCGACCCCGCGCCCGTCGGCCGGCGTCTCTCCGCGCTCGCCGCGGCGAAGAGCGAGGGGCGCGCCCTGAGCGGTGCGCTCGACCTCGATGTCGACGGCGACGGCCGCGGCGAACTTTTGGTCCTTTCGCGAGCGCGCGACGGCGCCTACCACGTCGAGCTGTACGCGCCGGACCGAGAGGAGGCGCTCGCACGCCATCGCATCGCGCCCGTCCTGCGCGGCGGCCGGCCCTGCCACCTGGAGGTGCGCCTGCTCGGCGCGCTCCGCACCGCCGCCGGTGAGCGGCCCCTGATCTGGCGCGACCGCGGCGTCGGCTGCGCGCGCTTCGAGGGCGGCGGCTACGAGCGACATCTCCTCCTGCTCGTCCCCGGCCGCGAGGCGCTCGTCGAAGTTCCCATCGCCCGCCGGCGGCATCTCGGTCATGGCGCCACCGACGCCTACGAGGCGGCGGTCTGGAGGGCGGGGCGACCGGGCGAGGAGGTGCTCTACCTGCGCGGGATCTTCGCGAGCCATCGTGCCTGCGCCCATCCGGATGCGGGCTATTGGGTCGAGGAACTCGCCTACCGTCGCCTCGAGGCGGACGGCGCGATCACGGCCTGGCGCAAAGAAAGGATCTTGCCCCTGCCGGAGGGCATCCTCCCGCCGGAACTCCTCCGCAGCCACATGGCGCCGTGCCGGTAGGCCGCGCGAAGTCGGAAATCCGACACTTCGCAGCCGCACGCTGAAGCCTTCCTTCTCGTTTGCAGAACTTTTTGCGCTTCGGGGAATCGGCCGCCCGCTCGGCCGTTGAATAGACGAGCGGCTGGTTACGTTTCTGCTTAGAGAAGAGTTGCATCCCGCCCATTCCGGGGGCCCCGGACGTCGAGCGAAAGTTCCGTCGGGGGTCGGTCCTCAGGGGCCGGACGAAGCCCGCCAGGCGGAGGCCCCGGAACCTCCGCCGCCTCGTGGACGCCAGCGGACGTCGCGAGGCACGACCCTTCTCCGCGACCTCCCCAAGAAGCCCGCCGCGGGTGCCGATGGCGCCCGCGGCGGAGTTTCGATCAGGCCAAAGAAAGGCCGACGAAGCCCCAGACGAAGGCGGTGCCCAACCAGACGGCGATCGGAACGCGGATGCGCTCGAGGTCGAAGCCTCGCGCCGGCACGAGCGCCGGCTCGCCGGAGGGAGGATCGGCGAGGCGCCGGATCTGCGCGAGGCCGAAGGTGATCGGGGGAAGCGCACCGGCCACGAAGAGGGTGGCGAGGCCGAGTTCGATGGTTTCGCTCTCGGGCGCCTGTTCGAACAGGACCACCAGGGCGGTGGTGCCGTTCTGCACGGCGTGGGCCACGATGGAAGGGAGAAGCGAGCCCGAGAGGATGCGCAGGAGGCCGAAGAGCAGGCCGAGCGCGAGCAGGGCGGCGAAGGAGGCGGGATTGAGGTGCATCACCGCGAAGAGCAGGCTCGTCAGAAGGAGCGCGGCGCCCGTGCCGTGGCGCGCGCGCAGCACGCGCAACAGGTAGCCGCGGAAGAGGAACTCCTCCCCGAAGGGGGCGAGCAGGGTCACCGCCAGGGCCACTGCCACCTGTTCCGAGAA
>DATGOH010000121.1:0-2381 GCA_035306165.1 Ferdinandcohnia sp. | reverse complement strand
GGCGCCGGGAAGGGCGGGGTGGGCAAGAGCACGGTCGCACTCAACCTCGCCGTGGCGCTAAGCCAGGAGGGGGCGAAGGTCGGCCTGCTCGACGCCGACTTCTACGGCCCCTCGGTGCCGCTCATGACGGGGCTGAACCAGAAGCCCACCTCGAAGGACGGGCGCACGCTCGAGCCGCTCGAAGCGCACGGGCTGAAGGTGATGTCCATCGGCTTTCTGGTCGAACCGGAACAGGCGATGGTCTGGCGCGGCCCGATGCTCCACTCCGCCATCACCCAGCTGTTGCGCGACGTGAACTGGGGCGAGCTCGACTACCTGATCCTCGACCTTCCTCCGGGGACGGGCGACGTGCCGCTTTCGCTCTCGCAGCTCGTGCGCGCCGCCGGCGTCGTCCTGGTCTCCACCCCGCAGGACGTCGCCCTGGCCGACGTGGTCAAGGCCAAGACCATGTTCGACCGCGTCTCCATCCCGGTTCTCGGATTGGTGGAGAACATGTCCGCCTTCGCCTGCCCCCACTGCCGGCAGACCACCGCCATCTTCTCCGAGGGCGGCGGCCGTCGGGCCGCGGAGGCGATGGGGATCCCCCTGCTCGGGGAGATCCCCCTCGACCTGGCCATCCGCATCGGTGGGGACAAGGGCATGCCCGTGACGGTCGAGCATCCCGACTCGCCGCAGGCGCAGGCCTTCCGCGAGGTGGCGCGGCGGGTGGCAGGCCGCGTCTCCGTGGAGGCGCACCAGGTGCGGTTGCCGGTCTTCCAGATGGGAGCGCGATGAAAGCGGAGCACGAGGTCGAGCAGGAGCTCGCGGACGAAAAGAAGGGGAGGGGCGTCAGCGAGCTCTTTCGGAAGGTGGTGGTCTCCGGCGTCGGCGCCCTCTTCATGACCGAGGAGGGGATCCGCTCGGCCGTCAAGGAGCTCAAACTCCCCAAGGAGGTCCTCGCCTCCGCGCTCGCCCAGGCGGATCGGACCAAGGACGAGATCCTGCGCATCCTCGGCGCCGAGTTTCGCTCCTTCCTGCAGAGCGCCAATCTCCAGGAGCAGGTCGTGGACGTGCTGACCCGGCTGCAGTGGGAGGTGCGCGCGGAGCTCGCTTTCAAGAAGGGCGAGGACGGAACGACGGTCCCGGTGGTGGACGCCAAGGTCAAGGTGAAGCGTCGGCCGGGACGGACGGCCAAGGCGCCCAAGGCCGCCAAGACCGTCAAGAAGTAGACGCCCCTCTCCCCGCCGCGCGCGGCCGGCCGCCGCCGTCTGCGCCCGCGGGCGCGTTTTGTTTGCCCCCGCGCCGGCGGCGTGGTAACGCACTTTCGTGCACTCGATCGAAGCGCTCGCCCGCTGTCCCCTCTTCAAGGACTTCACCGAGACGGGCCTGCAGATCCTCGCCGGCATCGCGATCTCCCGGTCCTTTCCGGCCGGATCGCCCATCTTCGTGGAGAACATGCTGGGCGACGCCCTCTACGTGATCGAGCAGGGCGCGGTCTCGATCCGCATGCGCGACCGCCAGGGAGCGGAGAAGGAGCTCGTCGTGCTCGAGGCCGGCGAGTCCTTCGGCGAGCTCGCGCTGCTCTCGCAGGGGCCGCGGATGGTGTCGGCGGTGGCGGCGACGGACGTGCGCGTCCTCGAGATCCGCCAGCACGATTTCTGCCAGCTCCAGCGCTCCAAGCCGCAGGCCTGCCTCAAGCTCCTCCTCGCCATTTCCGGCGCCTTCGCGCGCGACCTGCACGAGAACCGCGAGGTGCTGCGCGCGAGCCTGCACTAGCGACCCCGCGACGGCCGATCGCCACACGAGGCCCCTGGGAGCCGTCGCGGGTCGCGGTTTTCACTTCCTCCCGGCCCGACCCGAGCCTAGACTCGCCCACGACCGGACCATGGAGGGTGGAATGCAAGCCGAGACCAAGAGCTACGAAGGCTCGTGCCACTGCGGTGCGGTTCGATACCGCACGCGCGTCGACCTCGACCGACTGATCACGTGCAATTGCTCCATCTGCTCGCGGACGGGCGCCATCCTGGGCTTCGTCCCGTCCTCGGCTTTCGAGCTTCTCGCGGGGGAGGAGGCGCTGCGGGACTATCAGTTCGGTCCCAAGCGGATCCACCACCTCTTCTGCGGCATCTGCGGGATCCGCCCGTTCGCGCGCGGCAGGGACCCGGAAGGCAACGAGATCGTCGCCGTGAACGTGCGCTGCCTCGAAGGCGTGGACCTCGCGGCGCTGCGCCCGACGCCCGTGGACGGCAAGAGCCTCTAGGGCATCGGCGCCTGGCGGTCGCTCGACCCCGTCCGGCCGCTCGGGGAAGGACGCGGCTCGCCCGTTGGTTCGCCTTGCAAGGAGAGCGGAATGCCGGATAGCCTACGCGGCCGAACCTCTCGAACCAGGAGCAGTTGACCCA
>DATGOH010000120.1:0-2477 GCA_035306165.1 Ferdinandcohnia sp. | reverse complement strand
TCCTCGATTGCCAGGTCGCGCGCCACGCCCGCGCCCACCGCCACGGTGGAGACGGCCACGCCCAAGCCGGAGAGCCGCTCCTTCGCCTCGCGGGTGAGACCGTCGCGCAGCGCCGCCGTGTCCGCGCCGTCGCCCACGACGAGCACGCCGGCGAGGCGCCGCCCGCCGCTGCCCCGCGGCAGCGCATCCAAGGCGCCGAGCAGATCCGTGGCCTCGTCGTCCGGCGCCACCTCGGCGAAGCCCGCCAGGGGCTCGAGCCCCTCGCCGAAGCGGTAGAACTCCAGCGTGTAGCGATCCTCGAGGGCGCGGAGCGCGGGCTCCACCGCCCGCAGGTAGGCCGCGGCCTCGGCGGCACGCGTTCCCTTGCCCTCGCCCAAAGGCAGGCCCATCGAGGCCGAGCCGTCGACGAGGATCGCGAGCCGGCCCTTCACCGTGGCCGTCTGCAGCAGGCGCACGCCCGGCTCGAGCAAGAGGAAGAGCAGCGCGAGCATCCCCACCGCGCGCAGGCCGACGAGGAGAGCGCGCCGCCCGCGCCGCCTCTCCTTGCGCAGACCGAGCGCGGCCAGCACGACGCCCGCCAGCGCCGCCGCACCGAGCAGCGCCACGACCCATGCCGGCCAGGGGGTCAAGAGGACCAGCTTCCAGTCGTTGAACCGCTCCACCTACCGGCGCCTCTTCATGATGAAGGGGAGGTGCACCTGGTCGTCCTTGTAGTCGGTGCACAGGGCGTACATCGCCAGGTTCACACCCAGGCGGAAGGCGATCTCCCGTTGGCGCTCGCCGCCGGGGACCACGTCGTAGCTCCAGGCCCCGAGCTCGTCGCGCGCCCAGGCGCCGCCCAGGTCGTTGGCGCTGATCACCGCAACGAGACGTCCGCCCTCCACCACCCCGCGCAGGTACGGCCGCTGCAGCGTGCGGCCCGCGGGCTGGTCCACCAGGTAGAAGGTCTTGAAGAGGACGTGCTCGGAGGGGATCCGCCCGACCGCCTTGCCCGGGAGAATGCGCTGCAGCTCGCGCTCGCAGGATTCGGCGAAGCGGCCGTCGCCCGCGTCGTCGCACAGCAGAAAGCCGCCGTAGGTGAGATAGCGGCGGAGGTTTTCCACCTCCGCGCGCGACAGCGGCGGCAGAGGCTCGGTCCCGGCCAGGTAGAGGAAGGGGTGGTAGAAGAGATCCTCCGCGTCCAGGGGAAAGACCTTCTCCTGCGGGAGGGTGGCGATGCTCGTGCGCGTGGCCACCTCGAAGGCGAGCCGCCGAAGCGCCAGCGGCCGCGGGTTCCAATCCCCCTCGTACCGCCCCTGCGCGAAGACCAGCCGCGAGGTCTCCCCGAAGGCGAGCGCCGCCTGCGGGAGGGCGAAGAGGACGAGGGCCAGAAGGCCGACCGTGAGCTTGCGCTGCTCCATGGGGAAGGACGTCACCGAGGCGCCCGTCGCCCGGACGGGCCCGGACGGCAAACCGCCGGCCGGTGGAGCGGATTCCTGCCAAACCCCCGCTCCGCGGCCGTTCGGGCGCGTCCGGATGGGTCTAGCCTACTTTCCCGCGCGCGGGGTGGCGACCGGAAAAACGGGGACGGCTTGCACCGCGGCCGGGAGCGGGTAGGCTCGGGGCATGGCCCAGAAGATCGATGCGGACGTGGCGCGGATGCGCGCGGCCTACGCGGCGGGCGACGTGCGGCAGGCCCGCGCCGTGGCCCGGGAACTCGCGCAGGGTAAAGACGAGGAGGCCGCCCGGCTGCTGGCGGCGACGGAGGTCGATCGCCGGGCCTTCGCCATCGGCGGTGCCGCCCTGGCGCTCGGCCTGCTCTACCTCTTCGCCTTCATCCTCCTTCGCTGATGCGCCGCCTCCTCGCCCTCGCCCTCCTCGCGATGCCGGCCGGCGCACACGCGACGCCGGAGCTGGTGGACGTCACCACCCTCGTCCCGGACCTCGTCGTCGACCTGCGCTACGCCACCGAAAACAACCTCTTCCAAGAGGCGGTGTATCCAAAGGGGGCGCGCTGCCTCCTCCTTCGCCCCACGGCCGAAAAGCTCGCGCGCGTGGCCAAGCGGCTGCGCGAGGAGGACGGCACGCGCCTGCGCGTCTTCGACTGTTACCGCCCGCACCGCGTGCAGTTCCGCCTCTGGGAATTCATGCCGGTGCGCGGCTACGTGGCACCGCCGAAGACGGGGAGCGTCCACAACCGCGGCGGAGCGGTCGACCTCACCCTCGCCGGGCCGGACGGCGAGGCGCTGCCCATGCCCACCGATCACGACGAGCTGAGCGAGCGAGCCTGGCACGGCTGGGAGGGCGCGACGGAGGAACAGAAGAGAAATCGGGCGCGGTTGAAGGCAGCGATGGAGGCGGAGGGATTCCGGTCGATCCGCAAGGAGTGGTGGCATTACGAGGATCCCGAGGCCCGCAACGCCCCGCTCCGTGACGATCCCCTCCTCCCATGAGGGGCCAATGTCGGACGCATGTGGTAAGGCAGGGAACATGACCGG
>DATGOH010000119.1:0-3620 GCA_035306165.1 Ferdinandcohnia sp. | reverse complement strand
ACGCGGTGCTCGATGCGTCCCTCGTGGGCGAGGGGCAGCTCGAAAGCCCCGACCCGCGTCCGATCGCCGCCGTCGAGCGGCTCGGCCCAGATTTCCGTGAGGTAGGCGCCGGCCGTGGACCACCGTAGCTCCGTGGTCCCGGCGCCGAGCAGGCGCGTGGGGCTGACGGCGAGATGGAGGATCTGCAGGCCCGTCGACGACACCGTCACGAGGAGGGACTGGCTGTCCATGGCGCCGTCCGGGTGGATGGCGGTGAGGGTGTAGAGGATCTGGCTCGCCTCCGCCGTCGTGCAGCGCGTGGCGTCGCAGGCGTCGACGAAGTACCCGGGATCGTCGGCGCCATCCCATTGGCCGAGCACGTCGTCGTTGGCGGCGAGCGTCACGCGGCGCGCATTGGCATCGAGCGCCCAAGCGAGGGTGACGTGCGTACCGGGAACCACCACCAGGCTCTCCCCGCGCGGGTCGCCCGGCGGATCCGTCTCCCGGATCTCGAAGGAGAGGATGGTGAGGCTGCTCTCGGTGGTGCCCACCGCGGCGCAGTCGCAGGACACGAGCGCAATCGCTGCCCACAGCAGCCATCTACCCTTCATCGTCCGTCCTCCGGTACGCGGTGGCGCCGCGCGTCTTTATCGCTCGTAGTCGCGTCCGAGGTCGAACCGCGCTTCCTCGTGTAACGAGGCGCGGTTGTCGGAAGGATACGCCGGAGGGCCGAAGACGCTGAAGAGGGTCGTCGGCCGGCGGCCCACCACGCGGAAGCGGTAGCTCGTCGCGGCGGGGATCACCGCCACCTCGCCGGCGCGCATCTCCTTCTTCTCGCCGTCCACGTCCAGCTCGATCCTCCCCTCGACGACGTAGATGACCTGGTCGCTGGAGACGAAGCCGTCCTCCTCGTACACCATCCCGCCGGGCGGATACGTGGAGGTGACGAGCTGGGTTCGCTCCGTCGTGTGAAGGATCTTTCGCCTCTCGCCTTTTTCCTGGTGTACGTCGATGTGGATCACGGTGGATCTCCTTCCTTCCGGGGGGCGTACCCGCCGTCACCTGTGCAGAACCTAGCCATCGGCCGTCCGGGCTGGCTACCAGGCGCCGCCCCGTGCGGAGGTTTCGGGCGCGCGCAGGCGCGGCCTCGTTTCTCGCCCGGTCGTCTTGCCCCTGCGCCGCCCGCAAGGTCGAGCGGTCCACCCGGCGGGCGACGGCCCGGCGGCCCGCCGGGCCACGAGGACCCTTGACGGGTATTCGGTCCGTCGTGAAGATGGCCGCTTTCGAGCGCCCGCGGCCCATGCGCAGCGCGTTCGGCGCCGGGCGCACCGAACGGGAGAGAACGCCGTGGCTTCCCCCTTCACCGAGATGCAGCGCACCCATTCCTGCGGAGAACTGAAGGCCGCCAACGTCGGCGAAGAGGTCGTGCTCTTCGGCTGGGTCCACCAGCGGCGCGACCACGGCGGGGCGATCTTCGTCGACCTGCGCGATCGCGAGGGCATCACGCAGGTCGTCTTCGAGGAACGGCACGGCAAAAAGGCCTACGAGCGCGCCAAGGATCTCCGCCTCGAGTACGTGATCGGCGTGCGCGGCCGGGTCGCCTCGCGCGGCGCCCAGGCCAACCTGAAGATCCCCACCGGGGAGATCGAGGTGCACGTGGAGGAGCTCTTCGTCTTCAACGAGGCGAAGACCACGCCCTTCGTCATTCGCGACGATGTGGAAGCCACCGAGGAGCTTCGCCTGCGCTACCGCTACCTCGATCTCCGGCGCCCGTCGATCCAGCGCATCTTCCACACGCGCCACCGCATGGCGCAGGCCGCGCGCAACTACCTGACCGAGCAGGGCTTCTGGGAGCTCGAGACGCCGTATCTCGTGCGCTTCACCCCCGGCGGTGCGCGCAACTTCCTCGTGCCCTCGCGCCTGCATCCGGGTTCGTTCTACGGCCTGGCGGAGAGCCCGCAGCTCTTCAAGCAGCTGTACATGGTCAGCGGCTTCGAGCGGTATTTCCAGATCGTCAAGTGCTTCCGCGACGAGGACTTCCGCCTCGACCGCCAGCCGGAGTTCACCCAGATCGACATCGAGATGTCCTTCGTGACGCGCGAGCACGTCATGGAGGTCATGGAGGGGTTGCTGGCGCGGATCTTCGAGGAGGTCTTCGGGCAGAAGATCTCGCTTCCGCTGCCCCGCCTCACCTACGACGAGGCGATGGCGCGCTACGGGGTGGACAAGCCCGACATCCGCTTCGGACTCGAGCTCTGCGACGTCACCGAGGCGGTCAAGGAGACCAACGGCGGCGGCATCGGCTTCCTTGGGCAGGCCGTGCAGGAAGGCGGCATCGTCAAGCTGATCCGTCTGCCCCAAGGCGGCGGGATGAGCCGCGCCGAGCTCGACAAGCTCGAGGACGTGGCCAAGAGCTTCGGCGCCCGCGGCCTCGCCCGCGCCAAGATCGGACCCGACGGTAGCTGGGTGCAAAGCCCACTCGCCAAGATGGTCACGCCGGAACTCCGCGCGCGCATCATCGAAGCCGCCGGCGCCCAAAAGGGCGACGTCCTGCTCTTCCAGGCGGGACCCGCGTGGCAGGTCAACGGCATCCTCGGGCAGCTCCGCGTCCAGCTCGGCCGCAAGCTCGGCCTCATCCCCGAGGGCAGCCATGCCCCGCTGTGGGTGGTGGACTTCCCGCTCTTCGAGTACTCCGAGGAGCACGGAGCATGGGTGGCCCTCCACCACCCCTTCACGTCCCCGAAGGCCTCGGACGTGGAGCTGCTCCTCACCGACCCGGGGAAGGTGCGCTCCAACGCCTACGACCTCGTCCTCGACGGCTTCGAGGTTGCGGGCGGCTCCATCCGCATCCACGACGCCGACGTCCAGGACAAGGTCTTCCAGGTGCTCGGCATCGACGAGAAGGAGCGGCGCAGCAAGTTCGGCTTCTTGCTCGACGCGCTCTCCTACGGGGCGCCGCCGCACGGGGGCATCGCCGTCGGCTTCGACCGGCTGGTCATGGTCATGGTCGGCGCCGACTCGATCCGCGACGTGATTCCCTTCCCGAAGACCCAGAAGGGCACCGACCTGATGACCGGCGCGCCGGGCGACGTCACCCCGCAGCAGCTCGAAGAGCTGCACATCCGCGTGGTGCTCCCCGAATCCTGAGCGCCTCCCTCCCCGAAGCCCGGCCATCGTTCGCGGGGCGAGGAAGCGAAGCGGCGAGGCCGCCCGTCCGGGCGGTCGATGCCGCTTCGTTCGCCCTTCGACGGATCCGTCTCTACCTTGGACCCCATGTACGACCTGATCGTCGTGGGGGGAGGCGTCAACGGCACGGGCATCGCCCGCGATGCCGCCATGCGGGGGCATCGCACCCTCCTGGTGGAAAAGAGAGACTTCGCCGCCGGTTCCTCGGGGGCGAACTCGGGGATGATCCACGGCGGGCTGCGCTACCTGGCCACCGATCGCAAGGTCACCGAGCTCTCCTGCATCGACTCGGGATACATCCAGCGCATCGCACCGCACCTTCTGTTTCGCATTCCGTTTCTCTTTCCCATCCATGCGGAGCGCCCCGACCGCCCCACCGTGAAGGAGAGGCTCTGGGGCTACGCGGTGCGCGTGGTCCTCGACCTGTACGACGTCTATCAGCCCTACAAGCGCGG
>DATGOH010000118.1:0-10378 GCA_035306165.1 Ferdinandcohnia sp. | reverse complement strand
GTCGCTGTCGTGGCGGAAGACGCGCCCCGGAACGACGATGCGCACGGGCGGCTTGCGCTCGAGCATGGCGCGCACCTGCACCGGCGAGGTGTGGGTGCGCAAGAGCACGCTTCCCTCGGGCAGCGTCCCGCCGCGGATGCTCCCTTCGTCCACGAAGAAGGTGTCCTGCATGTCGCGCGCGGGATGGTCCTTGGGGAAGTTCAGCGCCTCGAAGTTGTAGTAGTCGAGCTCGACCTCGGGACCCTCGACCACCTCGAAGCCCATCCGGCCCAACAGAGCCAGCAGGTCTTCCATCGTGTGGGAGATGGGGTGCCGGCGCCCGAGCGGCCGCGCACGGCCCGGCAGGGTCAGATCGAGCCGCGGTCCCTCGAGTTCGGCGCGCAGCCGCGCCTCGGCCAGCTGCTGCGCACGCCGCGCGAGCGCCTCCTCCACCGCCGCGATCGCCTCGTTGACGGCCTCGCCGAAGGGTTTGCGCATCTCGGGCGGGAGCGAGCCGATGGTGCGGCGCAGCTCGCTGACCAGGCCGCTCTTGCCCAGGCCGAACACCCGCGCCCGCTCGAGCGCGTCCTCGTCTTCGGCCTCCTCGATGCGGGCGAGGACCTGCTCCTTCGCCTCTTGGATGCGGGCCTTGTGCTCCGAAGAGATCTCCATGGTCGTCCCCTGCCGATGGGAGGGCGACCGCGCGGAGGTGAGGTCGCCCAAGGACGAAGCGGGCCCCGACGAGCGGGGCCCCGATTCGCGCGGACCGCCGCGGCGGTCCGCATCACGCGGTATCGCCGACGCGCGCTCTCAGCGCCGGGCCGCCTCCACGATCGCCGCGAAGCCCTGCGGATCGAAGAGCGCGATGTCCGCCAGCACCTTGCGATCGAGCTGGCAACCCGCCTTGCGCAGGCCGGCCATCAGGCGGGAGTAGGAGATGCCGTTCATCCGCGCGGCGGCGTTGATGCGCACGATCCACAGGCGGCGGAAGTTCCGCTTCCGCGTCTTGCGATCGCGCGTCGCCTGGCGCAGCGCGCGATCCACCGCCTCGACGGCGCGGCGGTAGGTGTTCTTGCGCCGGCCGCGGAAGCCCTTCGCGAACTCGAGAACCCGGTTGCGGCGACGACGCGCCACGAAACCTCTCTTGACCCTCATTCTCGACTCCTCATGGCCGCACCGGCGTGATGGACGCGACCATCTCCGGTGCGAGGGGCCCTAGGGCCCTCTTGCAAACCCGAGCGAAACGCTCAGGGAGTTCCGTACGGAAGCAGCTCCTTCACCTTCCGCGCATCCTGGTCGCACAGGATGCCGGTGCCGCGGTTCTGGTCCTTCTGCTTCGGGGACTTGTAGGTGAACAGGTGCCGCGCGTTGGCCTTGCGGTACTTCACCTTTCCGTTCTTGTTGACGCGAAAGCGCTTCTTCGCGCCGCTGTTCGTCTTCAGCTTCGGCATGTCGAACCTTTCCGGCGAAGCGCGCCGCCGGGCCCGGGCCCTACGTCGCGCTCGCGTCCATTCGTCGCACCGCCTTCCGCCCCGCGATCGCGAACCTTCACGATCCCTCGGCGGTCGGAGCGGCGCCCTCGCTTCCCGGCTCTGCCTTCGGCTTGGCGGAGCCACGCTCTTCCTGGGCCTTCTGCTGCTGCTCGCGGCGCTGGGCCCGGAACTTCGGGTTCGGCGCGAGGATCATGAACATCTGCCGGCCTTCGAGGCGCGGCGCCTGCTCGATCACGCCGAACTCCTTGACGTCTTCGGCCACCTTCTGGAGGAGGCGCTGACCGATCTCCTTGTGGGCGATCTCGCGCCCGCGGAACATGATGGTGATGCGCGCCTTGTTGCCCTCCTCCAGGAACCTGCGGACGTTACGGACCTTGACCTCGTAATCGTGCTCGTCGGTCTTCGGCCGCAGCTTGACCTCCTTGAGCTGGACGACGACCTGCTTTTTGCGCGCTTCCGCGGCCTTCTTCTTGGCCTCGTACTTGTACTTGCCGTAGTCCATGATCTTGCAGACGGGGGGCCTCGCCGTCGGAGAGATCTCGACCAGGTCGAGACCCTCCTCTTCCGCCTTGGCGAGGGCGACCTCCGTCGGCACGATCCCGAGCTGCGTGCCATCGGCGGCGATCAAGCGCACTTCACGTGCGCGGATGCGCCGGTTCGTCCGTGCGTCCCGAATGAGTCACCTCCTCCGTATTGGCGCCTCGGGCGCCAATGAAGCCGGCAGAATATGCAAGTCGATAACCGTGTCAACCCGGAAGCAGGGGCCATGGAACCGCCCCGTTCCGTGGAATCACGCACCGGCTCCCGCCGCCGTCGCATCGGCTTCGACCGGCGCCTCGAGGAAGGGGATCTTCGACTCCTCGCGCAGCATCCGGACCACCTCGTCGATCCCGAGCTGGCCGAGGTTCTCCCCGCCCAGCCGGCGCGGCGCGAGCGCCCGGGCCTCGACCTCCTTGTCGCCGATGACCAGGGCGTAGGGGATCTTCTGGAGCTGCGCATCGCGGATCTTCGCCCCGAGCTTTTCGGGCCGCTCGTCGAGCTCGGCGCGGATCCCGTTGGCCACGAGGATGGCGTGGGCCTCGCGGGCCCAGGGGAGCTGCCGGTCGCTCACCGTCACCACCCGCGCCTGCACCGGCGCCACCCACGTGGGGAAAGCGCCGCCGTAGTGCTCGATCAAGATCGCGATGAAGCGCTCGAACGAGCCGAAGATCGCGCGGTGGATGATCACGGGACGATGGGTGCGGTTGTCCTCGCCCACGTATTCGAGGTCGAAGCGCTCCGGCGCCGCGTAGTCGAGCTGGATGGTGCCGAGCTGCCACCTCCGGCCCAGCGAGTCGCGCACCTCGTAGTCGATCTTCGGACCGTAGAAGGCGCCGTCGCCCTCCTTGATCCCGTAGCGAAGGCCGAGGGTGTCGAGCGCGCGCCGCAGCGCCGCCTCGGCCCGATCCCACATGGCGTCGTCGCCGATGCGGTTCTCCGGCCGGGTGGAAAGGTAGACGTCGTACTCGAGGCCGAAGGCCCGGTAGCAGCGGTCGATCATCTCCGACAGCCGCGCCACCTCCTCCGGGATCTGCTCCTCGGTCAGGTAGATGTGGGCGTCGTCCTGGGCGAACTGGCGCACGCGGGTCAGCCCGCCGAGCGTGCCGGAGGGCTCGTTGCGGTGCAAAACGTCCTGTGTGTGCAGACGCAGCGGCAGCTCGCGGTACGAGCGCTTCTTCGACGCGAAGTAGAGGTGGTGTGAGGGGCAATTCATCGGCTTGAGCGAGAAGTCGTGCTCCCCCGTCTCCGCGTCGAGCACCAGAAACATGTTCTCCTTGTACTTGCCCCAGTGCCCGGAGATCTCCCACAGCCCCTTGTTGAAGAGCAGCGGCGTCTTGATCTCTTGGTAGCCGTTGCCGAGCACCAGCTTGCGCATCGCATCGCCGAGCAGCCGATAGAGGGTGGTGCCCTTTCCGGTCCAGAAGGCGGCGCCGGGCGCGAAGGGATGGAAGAGGAAGAGGTCGAGCTCCTTGCCCATCCGGCGGTGGTCGCGCTTCTTCGCCTCCTCGAGCCGATGCAGGTAGTCCTCGAGCTCCTTCCGGTTCCTCCAGGCCGTGCCGTAGATGCGCTGGAGTTGCGGCTTGGTCGAGTCGCCGCGCCAGTAGGCCCCGGCCACGTGCATCAGCTTGATCGCCGGCGCCTTTCCCGTGCTGGGGAGGTGCGGTCCGCGGCACAGATCCACCCAGCCCGCGTGGCGGTAGAGGCTGACCTTCTCCGCGCCTTCCTTCTTGAGGTCCTCGATGATCTCGACCTTGAACGCCTCCCCCATCTCCTGGAAGAGCGCGATCGCCTCGTCGACCGGCACCTCGGTCCGCTCGAAGGGCGAGTCCTCGGCCACGATGCGATCGACCTCGGCCTGGATCTTCTCGAGGTCCTCCGGCGTGAAGCCGCGCGGGAAGTAGAAGTCGTAGTAAAAGCCGTCCTCCACCACCGGACCGATGGTGACCTGGGCATCGGGGAAGAGGCGCTGCACCGCCGAGGCCACGATGTGGGCGGCGCTGTGGCGGATCACCTCCAGGCCATCGTCGGAGTTGGCCGTGATCACCTCGAGTTCGGCGTCCGTGTCGAGCGTGCGGCTGAGGTCCACCATCCGGCCGTCGACCCGCGCCGCCACCGCGGCCCGGGCCAGACCCTGCCCGATGGATTCGCGCACGAAATCGGCGATGCGGATCCCGCGCGCAGCCTCCTTCACCGAGCCGTCCGGGAGACGGACGCGGATCTGCCCTTCCATCTCGACCCTCCTCCTGCGCACCCCGCCCCCCACGGCGGGGCCGAATGCGCTTGCGGTCGCCCGCCATTGTTCCCATGTGGGACCGAAAGCGCAGCAAAGAAAAATGGCGCGGTGGTCGTCGACCCCGCGCCACTTCTCCAGGTTGCATGGTAGGCCCGGCTGGACTCGAACCAGTGACCCCCACCGTGTCAAGGTGGTGCTCTACCAACTGAGCTACGGGCCTCCAACGCCTGGCGCGCGGGGTATCTAAGCGAGTGCCGCGCAGAACTCAAGAGAAAAAGCCTCGAGCCGAGAGAATTCTTCCGCCGCGGTCCTCGCCCGGCCCACGACGGCGGAACCGCACCTCACTGCGATTCCACGCCGCGCAAGAACGAGCGCCAGCGCAGAAGGTACTGCACCGAGGCGATGATCAAGCACTCGGCCGCGAGCACCGCCGTCACGCGGAGATAGGGGAGCAGGCCGTCGAACGGCAGCTCCGCCCGGTGCGCGAGGGCGAGCAGCACCGTCACCATCACCGTGAAGGTGGCGTACTTGGAGATGCGCGTCGGCGCCACTTCGATCCAGCGGCGGCGCAGCCGCGACGCCACCCCCAGCGCCGCCACGGCGGCATCGCGCGTGAGCGCCGCCAGAAGGAGCCAGAGCGGGAGCGTACCCGAATGGACCAGCAGCACGAGGGCGGTCGCCACCAAGAGCTTGTCGGCGATCGGATCGAGGATGGCCCCGAGCCGCGTGCGCTGGTCGAGCAGGCGGGCGAGCAGGCCGTCGATGCCGTCGGAGAGAGCGGCGCCGGCGAAGACGGCCATGGCGGCGACGTTGCGTTCGTGCAGGTGGAGCCAGGCGTAGATCGGGACGAGGGCGAGCCGGACGACCGTGATCGCGTTGGGCACGTTCACGCCCTCCCAAGCGTACCACGTCCGGGACCCCGACCCCCGCGCGGCCGATGCGCCCTCCCCTTCGTACGCCATCCCCTCCCAAGCTACCCCCGCGGAGCCCACTGCGGTAGCCGGTCGGGCGCGAAATCGGCTCCTACCCGCCCACCGGGCACCGCCGTCGCCATCAGACCGCGTCGGCGTGTCGAGAAACGTACATGTCGATGAGCCGGCGGTGGTGGTGGGCGATGCGGGTGAAGCGAATCGCCATTCCCTGCACGCCCCCCTCGCGGCTCTCCTCTCGGACGATCTCGCCCGTGGCGTTGATCACCTCCGGGATGCCGGGAAGCTGCAACTCGATCCCGATGGTGCGGTTTTCGTGGCGGGGATCGAGGATCTTGGACACCCAGATGCCTTCCGAGGAGATGTCGCGCGCCCGCCCCAGGTGGCGCACCTCGTCGATGATCTTGTTGAGGTAGACGTCCAGGGGGGCCCGCGCAGTCCTACGCTGTTCGCTCATGGTCACTCCTTTCATCGGCGCGCATGCCCGGCACGCCATGCGACCATGGTTGCGGAGCCCTCCCGGGGGATCGAGTTTTCGAACCACAGAGCTGTGGATAACTGTGCTTTCGTAGACGTGGAGCGCCGGTTGCGTCGACCGGCTGGCAGCCGAGCTAATGCAGTGAATACGAGAGGGACGAAGCGTGGCAAAAGGCGGGCATAAACCTTATGGACTTCGTGTTCTGCGAGGTGTCTCCGGCGCCCGTCGTGGGATCGCTTTCGCTTGACGCATGCCGGACGTCTCCACATCATGCCGCCCGCCCGACCGGGGAGGGCGGTTGGGTCGCCCCAAGCGGGCAAAACACGATTCTTCACCGAAGTACGAGGAACGCCGTGTCGATCGAGAAGACTGCAACCAACCTGCACGCTGCCCTTCGCGCATTTGGTGAGATGCTGGGGAAGGCCCTGGCCGAAGGCATTTCCGTCGGGGTCCAGGACGGTCTGGCGCGCTCGCTGGACCTGGACCGGCTGGGCAACGGAGTCGCCCTCTCCGCCCACGGTGTGCAGGCGAGCCTCCCCGCGCCCAGGCGCCGCGGCGGCCGCCCGCGGAGCGAACCCAAGCCCTGCCGCGTCGACGGCTGCCCCGATCCGGCTCGGTCCCGCGGCCTGTGCTCGCGCCACTACCAGCAGGAACTCCGCCGGGAGAAGGCCCAGATGGCGCAGGCCATCCGCGTCGCTCCGGCGGGCGCCCCGATCACCGCGCGTCCCCCGATCGTCCGCAAGCGCACCGACGAGGAATCCGCGCCGCGCCAGGAGGCGAGCGCCCTCCCCACGCAGTCCGAGGTGCGGACCTCGCCCGGTGAGGCGGCCAAGCGCATCTTCGGCTGAGCGCGCACGTTCCAGGTAAACGCTTCGTGAGCGGGGTGTGAAGCCCACACCCCGCTTCGCGATCCGGCCCTCGGGCCGATCGCTGGGAGCCCCCCTTGGCCAGCTTGCCCATCCGCAACATCGCGATCATCGCCCACGTCGACCATGGCAAGACCACGCTCGTCGACCACATGCTCCGCCAGGCGGGCATCTTCCGCGCCAACGAGGTGGTGGCGGAACGGGTGATGGATTCCGGCGACATCGAGCGCGAAAAGGGAATCACCATCCTCGCCAAGAACGCGTCGGTCACCTACCGGGGCGTCAAGATCAACCTGATCGACACGCCCGGCCACGCCGACTTCGGCGGCGAGGTGGAACGCGCGCTCCGCCTGGTCGACGGCGTCGTCCTCCTCGTGGACGCGGCGGAGGGCCCGCTGCCTCAGACGCGCTTCGTGCTCGGCAAGGCGATGGGCCTGGGGCTTCCCGCGGTGATCGTCATCAACAAGATCGATCGCGCCGACGCCCGCCCGCGCGAGGTGCTCGACGAGGTCCTCTCGTTGCTCATCGACCTCGGCGCCGACGACGCCCAGATCGACAGCCCCGTCGTCTACGCCATCGGCCGCGAGGGCCGCGCCAGCCTCGATCTCGAGCGCCCGGGCGAGGACCTCCGCCCCCTCTTCGACACCATCCTCGCGCACATCCCCCCGCCGACCCCGGGCGAGGGCGAGCGCTTCCGGATGGTGGTCAACAACCTCGATTACGACGACTTCGTCGGCCGCCTCGTCATCGGCCGCGTGCACAGCGGCGCGATCCGGCCCGGCCAGACGGTGACGGTGCTGCGCGAGGACGGGACCGCCGCGCCGGCGCGCGTGCACACCATCTACGGCTTCGAGGGCCTGCGCCGGAAGGAACTCATGGAGGCCCGCGCCGGCGAGGTGGTGGTCCTGGCCGGCATCGACGAGGTGGCCATCGGCGACACCCTCGCCGATCCGGAGGACCCGCGCCCCCTCCCCCGCCTCGTGGTGGACGAGCCGACCATGTCCATGGTCTTCCGCGTGAACGACGGACCCTTCGCGGGCCGCGAAGGCAAGTACGTCACCAGCCGCGTGCTGCGCGAGCGGCTCTTCCACGAGGCCTACCGCAACCCCGCCATCCGCGTCCTTCCCACCGACTCGCCCGACGCGCTCGAGGTGCAGGGCCGCGGCGAGCTGCAGTTCGCCATCATCATCGAGACGCTGCGGCGCGAGGGCTACGAGCTGATGGTCTCCAACCCCACGCCCATCACGCGGGAGATCGACGGCCAGCTCTGCGAGCCGCTCGAATGCGTCTGGGCCGACGTGCCCGAATCCGCGGTGGGCGCGGTCACCGAGCGGCTCGGCCTGCGCAAGGGCCGGATGGTGGACATGCAGCCCTCGGGCAGCGGGCGCGTCCGCCTCAAGTTCCACGTCCCCTCGCGGGGCCTGGTGGGCTTCCGCAGTGAATTCCTCACCGTGACCCGCGGCGAGGGCATCCTCTCCAGCGAGTTTCACGGCTGGACGCCCTGGATGGGACCCATCTCCAAGCGCCTGGCCGGCGCGATCATCGCCGACCGCGAGGGCGAGACCGTCCCGTACGCCCTCTTCTCCATCCAGGAGCGCGGCGATCTCTTCGTGGGCCCCAACGTCCCGGTTTACGCGGGCATGATCGTGGGCGAGCACAACCACCCCACCGACCTCGAGGTGAACGTCTGCCGCACCAAGAAGTTCACCAACATCCGGGCGGCGAACCGCGACGAGAACGTCATCCTCACCCCGCCTCGGCAGATGAACCTGGAGCGCGCGCTCGAGTGGATCGCCGAGGACGAGCTGGTGGAGGTCACCCCCAAGAGCATCCGCATCCGCAAGCGCGAGCTCGATTCCAACGTTCGCCACAAGATGGAACGCGACCGCAAGCGGGGCACCGGCTGATCGCCCTCCGCTGGAGTCGCGCCGGGCCTCCGAGTAACGTAGCGGCATGAAGCGCGCGCTCCACATCCTCGCGATCGGCATGGCGGCGGTGGTGCTCCTCCTCGTCGGGGGCAGCGCCGCCGTCTACTACCTCGTCGGCTTCGATCGGATCGCCAACGAGGCCATTGCCCGCGCCCGCCCCCAGGTGGAGGAGGCGATCGGGCGCAAACTCCGCATCGGCCCGGTGCGCACGGGCTTTTTCCCCACCCTCTCCGTCCACGTCCCCGACATCGCCGTCGAGGCCGAGCGGCCCGACGAACCCCCGCTCCTCGAGATCGCCGCGGTGGAGGTGGACATCGCGCTCTGGAAGGCGATCTCGACCTTCGGCAAGGCGCTCGAGATCCGCGACGTCACGGTGCGCGGGCCGCGCGTGGTCGTCGTGCGCCGACCGGACGGCACCTTCTCCTACGACGACCTCCTCGCGAAGGCCTCCGCGAAGGAGGCCCCCGCCGAGGACGAGCCCGCCGAAGGCCCCTCGCCGATCGAGGGGTTGCGACTCGGTCGGCTGCGCGTCCTCGATGGCGCCCTCTACCTGCTCGACGGCTCCGTTCCCGCCGGCGCCGACCTCGTCGCCTCCGCGCTCTCCTGGGCGGAATCGATCGACCTGATCGTGGAGAACGTCGGCCGCGGCGAGACCGTGACCCTCGACCTCTCCCTCGCCGCGCTGGCGCGCGAGAAGAACGTGCGCCTCGGGCTGCGCGCGGGGCCGCTGCACGAGTTTCCGCCGCGCGGGATGCCGCCCCTGCGCGATCTGACGGTTCGGGCCGACGGCGTCGAGCTGCGCGCGCTCGGCGCCTTCCTGGACGAGAGCGGCAAGCCGCTCGACGAGGCGCGGCTCACCGCCCGCCTCGCCATCCCGCGCTTCGCGCCCAACGAACCGGTGGCGATCGACGGCGATCTCCGGATCGACCGCCTGCGCATGGAAGGCGGCGCGCCCTTCGACGCGCGCGCCGTCGCGAAGGCGGAGATCCACCTCGCGGAGGGCGACGCGATCGTCGAATCGCTCCTCGTCGACGTGGGCGGGATGCGCCTCTCTGCGCGGGGCGCGATCCGCTCCGCGACCACCCTCCCCCGCTTCGAAGGCTTCGAGCTGCGCTCCGAGGACGTGCGCCTCGAGCGGATCCTCGCCCTCGCGCCGCAGCTCGGCGGTGCGCTCCCGCCGGGCGCGCGGATCGAAGGTCCGCTGCACCTCGAGGTGGCGAGCTCGGGCGATGCGGCGGCGCAGAGCGTGCAGGCGCGCCTGGATCTGGCCGATGCGGACCTCCACCTCCCCGGCGCGCTCGCCAAGCCGCGCGGCGTGCCCTTCGGCTTCTTCGCGAACGTGGATCTCGACCCCACCCAGGCGCGCCTACGGGAGGTGCGCCTGCGCGCGGCGAATCTCGACTTGCAGGTGCAGGGGGTGGTGACGAGCTTCGCGCCCCCGGGCTTCGACCTCCGCCTCGAGGCGGCGCCCTTCGACTTCGACGGCCTGGTCCGCCTCGCGCCCACGGTGGCCGAGAGCCTCGCGGCCTCCGGCGCCCGCGCCGGCGGCAAGGGAACGATCGCCGGCCATCTGAAGGGCGAGGCCGGCCGCTACGACGTGGATCTGCGCCTCGGCCTGCTCGGCGCCGCGCTCGCAGTGCCCCAGGCCGAGATCCAGGGCGACCTCTCCCTGGCGGCGCGCTTTTCCGGCGATCCGGCCACCGCCTGGACGGCGGCGCTGGATCTGGACGGCGGGCAGTCGCGGCTCTTCGTCCCCGAGGTGGTGGACAAGGCGCCGCAGACGCCGCTGCGGGCCAAGGTGGAGGTGCGCCGCACGCCCGACCGCCTCGACCTCCCCGCCTTCGACGTCCAGCTCGGGGCGCTGCGCCTCGATGCCGAGGGCGGCATCGATCTGCGCGGCGGTGGCTCGATCCTCGTCGTCACCCTGCCGCG
>DATGOH010000117.1:0-2290 GCA_035306165.1 Ferdinandcohnia sp. | reverse complement strand
TCCCGGCGTGGGCTTCGTGAAGGAGCCGACGCGCTTCTACCCCCACCGCGAGACGGCCGCGCAGATCCTCGGCATCGTCGGCGAGGACGGCCGCGGCCTCGAGGGCATCGAGCGGCAGTACGACGAAGTGCTGCGCGGCCGAGGGGCGAGCATCCCCGCGCTGCGCGATGCCCGAGGCCGCGCGCTCTTCGCGGAGGCGCCGGCGCCGGCGACGCATCGTCGGGGCTCGACCATCCACCTCACCCTCGATCACGCCATCCAGTACCTCACCGAGAAAGCGCTGGCCGATGGCATCGAACGCCACGAGGCGCGGGCGGGATCGGCGGTGGTGCTCGACGTGCACACGGGCGAGATTCTCGCGCTCGCCTCCCAGCCCGCCTTCAATCCGAACCTGCCGCCCTCGGCGCGGCAGCGCGAAGCGGTGCGCCACCGGGCGCTCACCGATCCCTTCGAGCCCGGCTCGGTGATGAAGGCCTTCCTCCTCGCCGGTGGGGTGGAGCGCGGGCTCTTGCACGAGTCGGATCGCTTCGACTGCGAGAACGGCGCCTGGCGCGTGGGGCGCCACCGCATCCACGACTCCAAGCCCTACCGGTGGCTCACCCTACCCCGGATCCTCCACGTTTCGTCGAACGTCTGCACCGGCAAGATCGGCCTTGAGCTCGGCGCCGAGACGGTGGAGGCGATCTACCGAGAATTCGGTTTCGGACGGCGGATCGGCGTCGATCTACCGGGCGAGGCCTCCGGGCGGGTGGGGCCGATCCGCCGCGAGATCGAACTCGTCACCGCATCCTTCGGCCAGGGGCCGATCATGGCGACCTCGCTGCAGATCGCGGCGGCGATGGCCGCGTTGGGCAACGGCGGACGGCTCCTCGCTCCCTGGCTGGTGCGGGCGATCGAAGAGCCCGACGGAACGCGCACGTTCGAGGGTGGGCCGCAGGAGATCGGCCGCCCCGTTTCCGAGCGGACGGCACGCACGCTCCTTCGCTGGCTGGAAGGCGTGGTGGACGAAGGCGGGACCGGCACGCTGGCGGCGCTCGAGCGCTACCCCGTCGCGGGAAAGACGGGCACGTCGCAGAAGGCCGATCCCGCGACCGGCGGATACGGCCGCGAGCGCATCGCCAGCTTCGCCGGCGTGGTTCCGGCGGATGCGCCGCGCTTGGCGATCGCGGTGGTGGTGGACGAGCCGCAGAAGGAGAAGTACGGCGGCAAGGTGGCGGCACCGATCTTCCGCGCCATCGCCGAGGGTGCGCTCGGCGTGCTCGGCGTCTCGCCTTCGCGCACGACGCCGCACGACTGGGAGCGGCTCGTCGCGCTCGCGCCGGAGGAGGAGGCGGAGGACGCGTTGCGCCCGTTGGCCGAGGAAGACGAGGCGCTGCGCGCGCCCTCGCTCCTCGGCCTCGGCGCGCGGGAGGCCGTGCGTCGCGCGGGAGAGGTCGGCCTCCTCGTTCGTTTGCAGGGGACGGGGCGGGTGGTGTCCCAGGACCCGCCGGCCGGTGCGCCGGTCGAGCGCGGGGAGGAGATCGTGGTGCGCCTGCGCGGGCCCTGAAGTGTCCGGTACCGAAACCGACGATTGCGGTGTACAAGACGGTAGCCCCAGGAGATCCGATGCGCCTTTCGCGCCTCATCCAGGAGATCGAAACGATCGCTCCGGTCGGCGCCGTCGATCCGGAGATCCGGACCCTCGTCCACGACTCGCGCAAGGTGGTGGCGGGATCGGCTTTCGTTTGCGTCGCCGGCGGGAAGTTCGACGGTCATCTCTTCGCCCAAAGGGCCGTGGAGATGGGCGCCGCGGCGGTGATCGCCGAGCGGCCGCTCGAACTCCCCGTGCCCGTGGTCGTGGTTCCCTCCACCCGCCGCGCCCTCGCGCGCCTCGCGCTGCGCATGCAGGGGGATCCCCAAGAGCGCCTGCGGATGGTGGGGATCACGGGAACCAACGGAAAGACCACGGTCTCCTTCCTCGTGCGCGCGATCTTGCGGGAGGCGGGGGAGCGCGTCGGCATGCTGGGCACCGTGGGCTCCTGGGTGGACGACGAGCGCATCGACGACCTGGGGCTGACCACGCCCGATCCCCTCGACCTCGCCGCGAGCCTGCGGCGGATGGCCGACGCCGGCTGCACCACGGTGGTGATGGAGGTGTCCTCGCACGCCCTCGATCAGGAGCGCGTGGCGGGGCTGACGTACGCCGCCGCGGCCTTCACCAACCTCAGCCGCGACCACCTCGACTACCACCCCGACATGGCGCACTACGGCGCGACCAAGGCGCGCCTGTTCGCGATGCCCGGGCTGCGCG
>DATGOH010000116.1:0-9715 GCA_035306165.1 Ferdinandcohnia sp. | reverse complement strand
CAACCACCTTCCGTTTCCTCAATCAAGAGGAGATGGAGGCGAAGAAGTCGGCCGCCAAGGGCAACAAGAACCGGCGAGGTCGGCGATGATGCATCGATGGTTCGTCGTGTTGGCGTGTCTCGCCTTCGTGGCGTGCGGCTCGCCCACGGCTCCGAAAGGAGCTTCGGGTGGTAAGGGCAAGCCCGCAGCAACGAAAGACAAGAAAAAGGAAGAGCCGACCGAGGAGACCGCGGCCCAGGAAGAGGAGTACGTCTACTCGCCGGTGGGCAAGCGGGATCCGTTCCGCTCCTACCTCGATCGCATTCAGCCGGCGACGACGCTCGCACCCGATCCGCTCTGCGGGCCGCTGTGCAACTGGGATCTCGAGCAGCTCCGCCTCGTGGCCGTGATCTCCGGAATGGCCAACCCGATCGCGATGGTCGAAGACCCGCAGGGCAACGGACACACCGTGCGGCGTGGCACCTCGATCGGCAAGCGCAATGGAAAAGTGACCGAAATCTTGCGGGATCGAATCATCGTGACCGAGTATCGCCGTCTGGGGACGGGCGAGGTCGTCGCCGCAGAAACCGAAATCGAGTTGCGTGGAAGCGGTCGCAGCGCGGCGGAGAAGGAGCCCGTCAACCTCATGGCGCCCGAAGATGGCCTCATGGTGACCGAAGATGGCGTACCGAGCTTGGAATGATGTCGTTCGTCGGCTTTCGCGCCGTGCCGACGAGGTCCTACGGAGCAACGTGATGCATGCACACAAGATGATCGCCCTCGGCGCCGCCTTCGCTCTCGGTTTCGCGCCGGTCTCGGGCGCCTTCGCCCAGGGTGGCGACGCCAACGTGCTCGATCGCGAGCGCGTCGCCGTGGATGCGCAGGGCAACGCCAAGGCGGTGCGCGACCTGCAGGTCGCGGCCGGCGCGAAGGGCACGGACGTGACCCTCGTGCTCGACGGTGGGCTGCGCGCCTACGAGCGGATCGAGCTGGCCAATCCTCCGCGGCTCGCCCTGGATCTCATCGGCGTCGGCAAGGCGCCCGCGTCGAAGCAGCTCGCCGACGGCGTGCTCTCCGGCGTGCGCTTCGGCGTGCACCCGGATCGCGTGCGCGTGGTCTTCGACGTGCGGGGCGATGTGCTACCGAAGTACCGACTGGACGTCTCCGGGGACCGTGTCTCGATTTTCTTCGAAGGCGGGCAAATCGCCGCGCCCGCGGTCGCGGCGAGTGCGCCGGCGGCTCCGGCCGCTCCGGCGAAGGCGCGCGCCCGCGTGCTCGACGTCGCCTTCCAGGGCGAGGGGCCGAGCCAGCAGGTCGAGGTGAAGCTCACCGGCAAGGCCCGATACGAGGTGGAGCGTCCGGACGCGCGCACCCGCGTCCTCACGCTCCGCGACGCCGAGCTGCCGCGCAAGCTCGTCCGCTCGCTCGACACCACCGCCTTCGCGGGACCGGTGCGCACGGTGGCCTCCTTCCAGGACGGCGCGGACGGCGTGGTTCGCGTGGTCGTCACGTTGGCCGAGCAGGCCAAGGACGAGGTGCGATTGGAGGGGAGCACCCTCGCCTGGCGCTTCACGGGGAAGGCGGACGCCACCATCGTGGACGAGGCCGGCCGGGTGACGCGCGCCGCGGCGGAGACGGGGCCGCGCAGCCGCTACACCGGCACGCGGGTGAGCTTCGAGTTCAAGGACATCGACATCCACAACCTCCTGCGGGTGATCGCGGAGGTCTCCAAGAAGAACATCATCGTCGCGGACGACGTGAAGGGGACCGTCACCATCCGTCTGCGCAACGTTCCCTGGGACCAGGCGCTCGACCTCATCCTGCGCTCCAAGGGCCTCGGCAAGGAGGTCGAGGGCAACATCATCCGCATCGCGCCGCTCGACAAGCTCCAGGCGGAGCGGGAGGCCGCGGCCAAGGCGCAGGAGGCCCTGGAGATCGCGCAGCCGCTCGTGGTGCGGATCCTCCCGGTGAACTACGCGCTCGCCAGCGAGGTGGCGCCCAAGGTCCGCGACCTGCTCTCCAAGCGCGGCTCGCTCACCGTGGACGCCCGCACGAATACGCTCATCGTCAAGGACGTGGCGGACGTCATCGCCCGCGCCCAGGCGCTGATCCGCAGTCTGGATACGCAGACGCCGCAGGTGCTCATCTCCTCGCGCATCGTGGAGACCTCCACCAACTTCAGCCGCGAGCTGGGCATCCAGTGGGGCGGTAACTTCACCGCGAGCCAGGCGAGCGGCAACGCCACCGGCCTGGCCTTCCCGAACAACATCGGCGGGGCGGGTGCCGTGCCGGGGAACGTCGGCGCGGGCGGCGCCATCCCGGCGCAGCCGAACTGGGCGGTGAGCTTCCCCGCCGGCGTGGGTGAGAGCTCCGGTGGTGCGGTGGGCTTCAACTTCGGCTCGGCCGGTGGCGCCGCGCAGCTCAACCTGCGCCTCTCGGCCCTCGAGACCAAGGGTCTGCTCAAGACGGTCTCGGCGCCGCGGGTCACCACGCTCGACAACCGCGAGGCCGTGATCGGGCAGGGCGTGTCGATCCCCTTCTCGCAGGTGTCTGCGGCGGGCGTGAACACGGTCTTCGTGGAGGCCAAGCTCGAGCTCCGCGTCACGCCCCACGTGACCTCGGACGGCTCGATCCTCATGAAGATCCGCGCTTCGAACAACCAGCCGAGCGAGAACATCCGGGGCGCCAACGGCCAACCCGCCATCACCAAGCGCGAGGCGGAGACCGAGGTGCTCGTCAAGGACGGCGACACCACCGTGATCGGCGGCATCTACACCCGCCGTACCTCGGAATCGGTGGCGCAGATCCCGCTGCTCGGCGACATCCCGGTGCTGGGGTGGTTCTTCAAGAGCCGCGCGGCCAGCGACGAGCGGACCGAGCTCCTCATCTTCATCAGCCCCACCATCGTCAACCGTGAGGCGGCCCTGGTGGCGGGCGGCTGAGGACAAGGGAAACGATCATGCACAAGCGCCTGCTAGCTCTTCTCGCGCTGATCTCGTGGGTCGGCTGCTCCGGCGACGAGATCTCCGGTCTGATGCTCATCGGCTTCCACGGCCTGAAGGCCGAGGAAGAGGGGTGCACCTACGTGGAGAACCCGACGAGTTCCTCGACCTACGACGTGGCGATCGCCGGGGAGTACGGCGTACCGTTGAACGTCTTCGTGCATCTGCGCAACGAACTCGTCGGTATGGCGAACCCCGAGGTCGGGCGCGTGGAAACCCACCGCATCACGGTGCGCTCCCTCCGGGTCGCCTTCGAGGGGGAAGGGTGGTTGGGCCTTCCCGATCCCATCGAGATCCCGGTCACGGGCGTGGTCATCGAGCCGAACGGCTCGTACTGGACCCACGTGACGCCCCTGCGCGCGCGGGAGGCCAAGATCCTCAACCGTCAGTTCTCGAACGCGGAGGGGGAGGTGAAGGAGCTTCGGCTGCGCCTGCGCTTCTTTGGCGAGACCATGAACGGTACGCGCGTGGAGTCCAACGAGCTTTCCCATACGGTCCACGTCTGCCGGGATTGTTTGGGCTGCCCCCCGGGCCAGGTCATGACGGCCGCGTGCGCGATGGCGTACGCGCAGCCGGACGGAATCGCCTGCGTCGAGGTCGAGAACCAGGGAGGCTGAGGGCGCTGGGCGTCCCGCGGCCCGCGTCGCCGGTGGGTGGATGCGGAGGGCTTTTCGGCCGTGCTGCGGGAGGGCCGCAGCCTTGACGAGTCGGCTCCGGCTCGAATACCTTGCGCGCGCCCACCACGAGCGCCACACGGAGACGACCTCGGCTCGTCCGAGCGGAGCCGGCGCCGTTGGAAGAGAGGTGTGCCGTGGCATTTCGTGAGCGCCTCGAAGAGGTTTGCCAGGTCGAAGGGGCGGTCCTGGCGTGCGTGATGGGATTCGACGGCATCGCCGTCGACACCCTCGCACCCAAGGCCGAAGGCCTGGACACCGACACGCTCCTCGTGGAGTACTCGGCTCTCTTCGATCAGGTGCGGCGAGCGGCCGGCTCGCTGGGCAGCGGGGCCCTGGAGGAGATGACGCTTCGCACCGAGAAGCTCGTCGCTCTCCTGCGGCCGATCGACGAGAACTACTTTCTGTTCCTCGCGCTGGAGCCGGACGGGAACTTCGGCAAAGGTAGGTACCTCCTGCGCGTGACGGCACCCAAGCTCCTCGAGGAACTCTGAGACGGAGGCGCCGCCCTCCGAGAGGCATTCCTGATCATGGCCGACGTCATCGATACCAGCGAGTTTCGCAATGGCTTGAAGATCGAGATCGACGATCATCCCTACGAGATCGTCGAGTTCCAGCACGTGAAGCCCGGCAAGGGTGGCGCCTTCGTTCGCACCAAGTACAAGTCGCTCATCACGGGCCACGTCCTGGAGAAGAACTTCCGGTCCGGCGAGAAGTTCAACCGTCCCGACCTCGAGGAGCGTCCGATGCAGTTCCTCTACAAGGACGGGTCGGACTACCACTTCATGGACCAGAAGACCTACGACCAGACCTTCCTCCCCGAGGACGTGCTCGGCAACGCGAAGAACTTCCTCAAGGAGAACACGGAGGTCCACATCCTCTTCTACCGGGGCAAGGCGATCGGCGTGACGCTGCCCAACACGATGGAACTCGAGATCGTCAAGTGCGATCCCGGTGTGCGGGGAGACACCGTCTCCGGCGCGCTCAAGCCCGCCGAGCTCGAGACCGGTCTCGTCGTCCAGGTTCCGCTGTTCGTCAACGAGGGCGATACGATCAAGGTCGACACCCGCACCGGCGAGTACCTGACTCGGGTATAAGGAGGCCCTCGTGGACGTTGAGAAGATCAGGGCGATCATCGAGGCGCTCGAAAAATCCGACATCACCCGCTTCGAGTACGAGGGCGACGGCGAGCGGTTGACCATTCGCCGCGGCAAGGAGGCGGTCGTGGCGACCGCCGCCGCACCCGTCGTCACCGTCGAAGCCGCCGCCGCGCCGGCCCCGGCTCCCGCTGCGGCCGCGCCCGCTCCGACCGAGAAGCCGGGCCACATCGTCACCTCGCCCTTCGTCGGCACGTTCTACAGGGCTCCCTCGCCCGAGTCCCCTCCGTTCGTGGAGGTGGGCCAGACGGTGCAGAAGGGGCAGACCCTTTGCATCGTCGAGGCGATGAAGCTCATGAACGAGATCGAGGCCGAGGTCTCCGGCACGATCGCGGAAATCTTGGTGGAGAACGGCGAGCCGGTGGAGTTCGGCCAGCCGCTGTTCCGCATCGTCTAGGGAAGCTCCGTGATCAAGAAGGTGCTCATCGCCAACCGGGGCGAAATCGCACTGCGCATCGTTCGCGCCTGCCAGGAGCTGGGCATCCGCACGGTGGCGATCCACTCCACCGCGGATGCGGAGGCGCTGCACGTTCGCTTCGCCGACCAGGCGATCTGCGTCGGTCCGCCTCCCTCGAAGCAGAGCTACCTCGACGTCCCGGCCATCCTCTCCGCCGCGGAGATCTCCGGCGCGGACGCGATCCACCCGGGCTACGGCTTTCTCTCGGAGAACGCCGACTTCGCCGAGGTGGTGCAGAGCTGCGGTCTCACCTGGATCGGGCCCAAGCCCGAGCTCATCCGCATGATGGGCAACAAGGTGAGGGCCCGCGAGGTGGCGGCCGAGGCGGGTCTGCCCCTTCTGCCGGGGAGCAAGAGCGCGCTCCAGGACGCCAAGGAGGCGGCGGAGATGGCCAAGAAGATCGGCTATCCCGTCATCCTCAAGGCGGCGGCCGGCGGCGGCGGGCGCGGCATGAAGATCGTCCGCGACCCGGCGATGATCGCCCAGGCCTTCAACACGGCGAGCGCGGAGGCGGTGGCGGCCTTCGGCGACGGCTCGATGTACATCGAGCGCTACGTGGAAAAGCCCCGCCACATCGAGATCCAGATTCTCGCCGACAAGCACGGCAAGGTCCTCCACCTCGGCGAGCGCGAGTGCTCGGTCCAGCGGCGGCACCAGAAGCTCGTCGAGGAGGCGCCGTCCCCGGCCATCGACGCCAAGCTGCGCGAGAAGATGGGCAAGCTGGCCGTCGAGGCCATGAAGAAGCTCGGCTACGACAGCGTGGGGACGCTCGAGTTCCTCCTGGACGAGAAGGGCAACTTCTACTTCATGGAGATGAACACCCGGATCCAGGTCGAGCACCCGATCACCGAGGCGATCACGGGTGTCGACCTGGTCAAGGAGCAGATCCGGGTGGCCGCGGGCGAGAAGCTCCGCCTCAATCAGAAGGACATCGCCTTCCGCGGGCACGCGATCGAGTTCCGGATCAACGCCGAGGACCCCGTGACCTTCGCTCCCTCGCCGGGAACGATCACGGGATTCCACGTCCCGGGCGGCTTCGGCGTGCGCGTGGATGCCGCGGCCTACGAGCAGTACCGCGTCCAGCCGCACTACGACTCGCTCATCGCCAAGCTGATCGTCTACGGTGCGAGCCGCGAGGAGGCGATCGCGCGCGGGCGTCGCGCCCTCGAAGAGATGGTGGTCGAGGGAATCCGTACGAACGTCGCCTTCCACAAGAAGGTCCTCGGCTGGCCCGAATTCCTCGAGGGCCAGTACGACACGCGCATCGTCGAGCGCATCCTGCAGGGGCAAGGCAGCGTGCGGCGGGGCATCGAAGAAACGCCCTGATTCCAAGGGTCGTGCGAGCGGACACGAGATGTGATGCGGGCCCGGGGACGGCTCGGGCGTGGCGGGTCGTTGCCGCCGCGCGGTCCGATGCGACTTCTTGACTTTCCAGGGGGACTACCTAGTCTGCGCCCTCGGGCCTGAATTCCAGGCTCGGGGGGGATGCCCCGGGCATCCGATCGGCTCCGGCCTTCGGAGGCGAATGGGCGACGAGCGCGAGCGCCTCGATGGACAAGAACAAGATCTTCCAGACGGCGACCCGCTTGGAGCAAAAGGGTCAGATCGACCGCGCCATCGCCGAGTACGAGCGGCTGGTCCAGATCGACCCGAACGAGGTCCGTGCCCTCCTGCGGATCGGCAGCCTCTACCAGAAGAAGGGGGAGGACGAGGCGGCGGCCCGCGCGCTGGAGAAGGCGGCCGAGTCCTACGCCAACCAGGGCTTCTTCCTGAAGGCGGTGGCCGTCTACAAGCAGGTCCTCAAGCTCGCGCCCACCGCCGAGGCGCACCAGCGCCTCGCGGAGCTCTACCAACAGCTCGGTCTACTGCGCGACGCGATGTCCCAGCTCCAGCTCGTGGTCGCGACCTACGAGCGGGAGGGCCGGACCGCCGAGACGACCGCCGTCCTCCGGAAGATGCTCGACCTGGATCCCGAGAACGCGCTGGGCCGCGCGCGGCTCGGGGAGCTCCTGCTCGCCCAGGGCGATGAGACGGAGGGACGCCGCCAACTCGAGCTTTCGCTCCAGCAGCTCGAGAAGAGTGGCCGGAGCGACGAATTTCTCCGCGTGGCCGAGCGCCTGCTGCAGGGCGATGCGCCCGATCCGGCGCTCGCACGCAAGGTGGCGAAGATCCACCTCGACGAGGGCGAGGCGCGCAAGGCGTTGGCCCGCCTCCAGATCGCCTTCAAGGTCGAGCCTTCCTCCATCGAGACCCTGACCCTCCTCGCCCGCGGTTTCCAGGAGCTCGGGGATTCCCGCAAGGCCGCCTCGGTCTACAAGGAGATGGCGCGCCTGCACCGGGAGGCGGGTCGCGCGCGGGAGGAGAGGGAGGCCTGGAAGCAGGTGCTCCGCTTCGCCCCGGACGATCCGGCGGCGAGGGAGGCGCTCTCGGCAACGGCACCGGCAGCCGCGCCCACCGCCGCGGCCCGAAAGCCCACGCCGCCCCCGATGCCGACGCCCACGCCGGCCACGCCGGCCGAGCCCGTCCCGGTGCCGGACGCCCGTCGCACGCCGCCGTCGCCGCCGCCCGCAGCCCAGGCCAACGTGCCGCAGCCCGAGCCCTCCCAGCCGCCTCCCGCGCGGCCGGAGGACGTCCCGCGGCTGCTGGCGGAGTTCGACGTCTACTTCAAGTACAAGCTCTATCCGAAGGCGCAGGGCCATCTGAGCAGCTTGCTCGCCGTCGCCCCCGATTCGATCGACGTGCAGGAGCGGGCCGCCCGGCTCGCCGAGGCCACCGGCGATCGGGAGGCGATGCGCAAGGGGCTGTTCGAGGTGGTGCGCCTCGCCCGGAAGGCGCACGACGAGGAGCGCGCGAGCAAGGCCATCGAGAAGCTGCGCGCAAAGTTCCCCGGCGACGCCGAGGTGGAGGCGCTCGGCGGCGCGGCCGAGATGGAGTCCGTCTCCGGGCTGATTCTCGTCGACGAGGCGCCCGGCGCCGCCGACGAGGTGGTGATGGCCGTCCGCCTCGACGAGGACCAGCTCGACGACGAGCCGCTCGTCCCACCGGCCGACGAGCCGGGCGAGGTCTCCGCCATCCCGGTCGAGGAGGATTCGGCCCTCCAGGCGGCGCTCGAACTCTCCGCGCTCGACGTCGAAGCCGAGGAGACCTTCCACGAGCCGCTCCTGGACATCGACGTGAGCGTCGAGCCCAAGCCGGCCGCGGACGAACCCGTGGCCGACGTCCCGCTCGAGGCGTTGCCGGTGGAGGCAAAACCGCCTCCCGCGGCCCCGGCCAAGGAGCCGAAGGAAGGGCCGGTCGAGGCGCGTGCGGAAGCGAAGGAAGATTCCTCCCTCGACGCCGAGATCGACGAGGCGCGCTTCTACCTCTCCCAGGAGATGTGGGACGAGGCGGAGGAACTCCTGCGCGACCTGCACGCCCGCGCGCCGAACGAGCCGCGGGTCCGGCACCTGCAGGAAAAGCTCCGGTCGTTGCGCGCGCCCGCCGCACCGCCGCCGGCTGCCGATGCGCCCGCGCCGACACCGGTGCACCCGCCTCGGCCGGAGCCCGCCCGAGCGGCGAAGGCGGACGAGGTCGACCGGGCCGAGAAGCGGAAGCCGAGTTCCGCGCCCGAGCGCCCCACCTTCGCCAAGGCGCTCACGGTCCAGCCTGCGGAGGAAGGCACCTTCGACCTCGCCGAGGAGCTGCTCGGCGATCTCGGGCTGGAGGAGGAGGCCCCGGCCGCCGCGGCGCCGGCGGACTTCCAGTATTCGGTCGAGGAGGTCCTCGAGGAATTCAAGAAGGGCATCTCGCAGGTGGTCAGCCCGGAGGACTCGGAGACCCACTACAACTTGGGCATCGCCTACAAGGAGATGGGGCTCTTCGCGGAGGCCATCGGCGCCTTCCAGCAGGCCATCGAGGGCTGCCGCGGGACGCGGCGCGAGGTGGATTGCCTGACCACCGCCGGCCTCTGCCACCTCGAGCTGGGCCAGCCCGAGGAGGCCATCCGCTGGTTCAAGGCGGGACTGGGCGCGGCCGGCGTGACCGCCGACGCGGCCATCGCCCTGCACTACGAGATCGGAAGCGCCTACGAGGGCTTGGGGAAGAGGGAGGAGGCCCTCGAGTACTTCACCAAGGTACACCGCGCGGACCCGAACTACCGCGAGGTCGCGTCGGCGCTCGAAAGGCTGCAAGATGGTGGGGCCGGCCCCGCCAACTCCCCGGTGAACAAGGGGAAGGTCGGATACGTCTGAGAGTCCCGTGAGCTACCTCGAGCACTTCGGCCTCCACCACGAGCCCTTCTCCAACGCGCCCACGGAGCGCTTCTACTTCCGCTCCCCACAGCACGAGCGGGCGATGGTCCGGCTCCTCCACGTGATCGAGGGCATGCGGGGGCTCGCCATCCTCAGCGGTGGCATCGGCCAGGGGAAGACCACGCTCGCGCGCCGGCTCTTAGAGCGCCTGCCGGAG
>DATGOH010000115.1:0-2367 GCA_035306165.1 Ferdinandcohnia sp. | reverse complement strand
ACGGGCCCCGGTGGTAGGCTCGCGGCCGAGATGCAGTACGACCGAGAACGACTTCCCAGCCTCCTCAACCCCGAACAACTCGAGGCGGTGGTGCACGGCGACGATCCGCTCCTCGTGCTGGCGGGTGCGGGTTCGGGCAAGACGCGGGTGATCACCTATCGGATCGCGGATCTGGTCCGCACGCGCGGGGTTCCGCCGTGGCGCATCCTCGCGGTCACCTTCACGAACAAGGCGGCCGGGGAGATGCAGCAGCGGCTCGAGCAGCTGCTCGGGCCGGAGGGGGCGGAGGTCTGGGTGGCCACCTTCCACGCCACGGGCGCGCGCATCCTGCGCCGCGACGGCGAGGCGATCGGCCTTCCGCGCTCCTTCGTGGTCTACGACGAGTCGGACCAGCTCGCGCTGATGAAGCGGGTGATCAAGGCGGCGGGCTTGGAATCGAAGGAGGTGGACGCGCGCTGGGTGCTCTCCCGCATCGACGCGGCCAAGAACCGCGGCCTCGGCCCGGCGGACCTCGAGGCCGATCGCCCCGGCCCGGACGGTTGGCTCCTGGCGGATCTGTACCGGCGCTACCAGGCAGCGCTCGCGGAGGCGGGTGCGGTGGACTTCGGCGATCTGCAGAGCCGCCTCTTCGAACTCTTCGAAAAGGCGCCGGAGGTGCTGCACAAGTACAGGGAGCGCTTCGCCTACGTCCTGGTGGACGAGTTCCAGGACACCAACGAGATCCAGCTCCGCCTCTTGCAGGCCCTCAAGGGCGACGGGCGGGGGCTGTGCGCGGTGGGCGACGACGACCAGTCCATCTACCGCTGGCGCGGCGCCAACGCGGGCAACCTCCTCGCCTTCCCGGACCTCTTCCCGGGCACGCGCGTGATCAAGCTGGAGCAGAACTACCGCTCCACGCAGACCATCCTCGACGCGGCGCACGCCGTCATCTCCAAGAACCCGCGCCGCATGGAGAAGAAGCTCTGGACGAACAACGGCGCGGGCGAGCCGCTGCGCTGCATCCTCGCGCCGACGGAGCGGGAGGAGGCGCAGCGCATCGTCGATTGCGTGCGCGCCTCGATCGCCGAAGGCACGAGCCCCGAGGAGATCGCCGTCTTCTACCGGACCAACGTGCAGAGCCGCGTGATCGAGGAAGCCTTCCGCCTGGCCGGCATTCCCTACGCGGTGGTGCGCGGCCGCTCCTTCTACGAGCGCGCCGAGATCAAGGACCTGACCGCCTACCTCCGGCTCGCGGTCAATCCCCACTCCGACGTGGACGCGCTGCGCGTGATCAACAAGCCGGCCCGCGGCATCGGTGCGACCACGCTCTCGCGGCTCGAAGCGGCGGCGGCCGACTGGGGTGTGGGCCTGGTCGAGGTCTGCCGCCAAGCGGCGCAGGTGCCGGGGCTTGCGTCCGCGGCGCAGCAGCGCGCCCGCGCCTTCGCCGAGCTGGTGGGAAGGCTCGCGCTCGCGGCCGCGGAGGGATCGGCGGGCGAAGCGGCCGAGGCAGCGCTCGCGCTCTCCGGGCTGGAGGACGCGCTCCTCGACGAGGGCACCGACGAAGCCATGGAGCGGCTCGACAACCTCCGCGAAATGGTCGGCGCGGCGCGCGAGTGGGATCGGAACTTCGCGCCGGAGGACGAGAACGTCACGCCGCTCGCCGCCTTCCTCGAGCAGATTTCGCTGCTCGGCGACGCCGACGAATCGGTGGGGCCGCGGGTCGCCCTGATGACCTTGCATGCCTCCAAGGGCCTCGAGTTCGAGGAGGTCTACCTCACGGGCATGGAGGAGAGCGTCTTCCCGCACGTGCGCGCCCTCGGCATCGGCGGCGATCCCGAGTCGATCGAGGAGGAGCGGCGGCTGTGCTACGTGGGCTTCACCCGCGCAAAGAAGCGGCTCGTCCTCACGCTCGCCCAATCGCGGGTGCTCTTCGGAGAGCTGCGCTTCAACGCGCCCTCGCGTTTCCTTTCCGACGTCCCGCCCCACCTCTTCGGCCTCGAGCACGAGGCGCCGGGGCGCGCGCCGGATGCCTTCGTCGATCTCGACGAGGAGGACGGCTTCGAGGACGAGTACACGATCGACTACGCGTGGGATCAGCGGCCCGAGCCGCCCCGCCCGCCGCGCGCCAAGGCCAAGCCGGCGCGCGAGGCGCCCGCGCTGCGGGTGGGGCTTCCCGCCCGGCACGCCTCGTTCGGCGTGGGCATGATCGAAGCGATCGACGGCGACAAGGTGTCGATCCGCTTCCCCGGCGTCGGAGTGAAGCGGGTGGTGGCGCGCTTCTTGGAGCCCCTCGGATGAAGAAGATCCTGATCTCGGCCTGCCTCCTCGGTCAGCGCGTCCGCTACGACGGGCGCGGCGCGCGGTCGGACGACGCGGACCTCCGGCGCT
>DATGOH010000114.1:0-9024 GCA_035306165.1 Ferdinandcohnia sp. | reverse complement strand
CCCCGTACCGCCTGGTCAAGGACCTGCGCACCGGCGAGGAGACCTCGCAGGTGGACAAGGTGCTCGATGGCGAGATCCAGCCCTTCCTGGAGGCCTACCTGCTCGGGAAGCGGGCCAACAAGAACGGCGCCGTCGCGGCCGAAGCGCCCTAATCCGTTTGGGCGGCCCCGGGGGGCGACGCCCGGGGCGGCAGGCCGAAAGCGGAGCGGAGAAGGAGGTCCCCCGGTTCGAAGTCGATCGAGGGGGGCTTCCCCAGCAGGTCGTTGATCTCGTCCGGGGAGACGGTGTTCGCGCTGACCACCATGGCGGGCACCGGCCGCCGCGCCACCTGCGCGGCGCGGAGGGGTTCGCCCGCGCGGATGGGCTGGGTGACGATCACCACCTGGTACTGCTGGTAGTCCCCGGCGAGCTCCTGCGCCCGGCGCTGGGTGGCCGCCCACGCCACGAAGCCGGCGACCATCCCGGCGAGGGGGAGCCCGATGAGAAAGCCCACGATCATCCCGGAGGTGATCTCGGGCCAGGTCGTCTTCGTCTTCGCCACGGCGGCGCAGCTTAGAGGGGCGTCTCCCCGAACGCAACGGGCGGGTCGGCCGCTTCTTGACCGGCCCCCGGGGGGAACGTAGAAGCGCCGCGTGCGCACCGCCGCGCGAAAAGCGCGAGGAGTCTCACGATGAGCGACGAGCAGAGGGCACCGGCGGCCTCCAGCCTGGAGGGGCAGCGCCAAAAGCGACTCGAGAAGGCGCGCGCGCTGCGCGAGCGCGGCATCCACCCCTGGGGCAACGGCCGGAAGGTGGAGCACGTTTCCTCCCAGGTGCACCGCCATTTCGCGGGCCAGTCGGCGGAGGAGGTGGAGAAGGATTCCACCGTCTTCTCGGTGGCGGGCCGGGTGATGATGGTCCGCACCTTCGGGAAGATGGCCTTCGCGGTCCTACGCGATCGCGACGGCGACCTCCAGATCCAGCTGCGGAAAGACAAGCTCGGCGACGCCTACGAGCTGCTCGAGCTCCTCGACCTCGGCGACTGGGTGGCCGCGTCGGGCCGCTGCATCCGCACGCGGACGGGCGAGCTCACGGTGGTGGCCGACGAGTGGACGATCCTCACCAAGGCCCTCCGGCCACTCCCCGAGAAGTGGCACGGGCTGGAGGACGTGGAGACGCGCTACCGGCAGCGCTACCTCGATCTGGCCACCAACCTCGAGACCCGGGAGGTCTTCCGCAAGCGCTCGCGCCTCGTCCAGTTCATCCGGCGCTTCCTCGACGATCGGGGCTTCCTCGAGGTGGAGACGCCGATGATGCACCCCCTCGTTTCGGGGGCGAACGCGCGGCCGTTCATCACCCATCACAACGCGCTCGACATGGAGCTCTACTTGCGCATCGCGCCGGAGCTCTACCTCAAGCGGCTTTTGGTCGGCGGGTTCGAGCGGGTGTACGAGATCAACCGCAACTTCCGCAACGAGGGCCTCTCCACCCAGCACAACCCCGAGTTCACGATGCTGGAGTTCTACCAGGCCCACGCGACCTACGAGGACCTGATGGACCTCACCGAGGAGATGCTGCAGGGGGCGGCGGAGGCGGTCGCCGGCGCCACGCGGCTTTCCTACCAGGGCCACGAGATCGACTTCGGTCCCGGCTGGAAGCGCATCACCATGACCGAGGCCGTGCTCGAATCCACCGAGGGCAAGTTGCGGGAGGCGGACCTCCACGACCCCGAGAAATTGCGGCGGGTGCTGCTCGAGAGCCTCCGCGGCGACGACGTGGATCGCGCCCTGATCGAGCAGATGAGCGTGGGCGAGCTCATCGGCGCGCTCTTCGAGGAACACGTGGAGCACCGCCTGGTGCATCCCACCTTCGTCACGCAGTTCCCGGTCGAGCTCAGCCCCCTGGCGCGCAAGAGCGACGCCGACCCGCGGTACACCGACCGCTTCGAGCTCTACGTGGCCGGCCGGGAAATTGCCAACGCCTTCTCCGAGTTGAACGACCCGATCGATCAGGAGCAGCGGTTCGTCGCCCAGCTCGAGGCGAAGAAGAAGGGCGCCGAGGAGACGATGGACTACGATGCCGACTACATCTGCGCGCTCGAGCACGGCATGCCCCCGACCGCCGGCGAGGGCATCGGCATCGACCGCCTGGCCATGCTGTTGACGGATTCCGCCTCGATCCGCGACGTGATCCTCTTCCCGCTTCTCAGGCCGAAGGCCTGAAGGAGAAGGCCTTGCAGCGAAGCATCGCCCCCCGCGAACCGGCCTCGTCGACCGCCGCGGCCGAGGCGCCTTCGCGGCGCCCGATCGCCTTCTCGCCGATCGCCTGGCTGCTCGGCACGGTCGCGCTGGTGGGAGCGCTGGCCGGGCAGGGGGCCGTGCGCCTCTTTCTGGCCCACCAGCTCGGGATGCGCGCGGCGACCTCCGACGCGATCGGCATCCTGGTCGGCGTCGGCCTGGCCCTCGGGGGCGGGGTGCTCGTGGCGGGGCTGACCCGCCGCATCGGCTTTTGGGAGCTCTTCGCCGGCTTCCTGCTCGCCGTCGCGGCGGGGCACGGGTTGCTCGCGGCGGAATCGACCGCGGCCTTCTTCGACCTCGTCCCCGAAGGCGCGCGCTTCCTCGGCCCGCTCGCCCTCGCCGCAGCGCTCTTCCTCCTCGCCATCGTGGGCGCGACCCTGGCGCACATGCTCGGGGTCGGCCACGAGATCGACCTCGCCGTCGGCTGGGAAGCCCGCGTGGCGAAGAGCCACCTCCGCCTCTCGCGGCCGCTCCTCTGGGGGCTCGGCCTCCTCGTTCTGGGCATCGTCCCCGGCGTGGTGGTGCTGGCGCTCCTGCTTCGGCGGCAGCGGCGCTCGCCCACCCTCATCATGACCGTGCTCTCCATCGGCGGCGTGGCGGTGGGGGTGATGGCCCTCTGCGTCGTGCTCGCCGTGATGAGCGGTTTCGAGATCGACCTCAAGCGGAAGATCCTCGGCACCAACGCCCACGCGGTGGTGCTCAAGTACGGCATCTTCGAGGACTGGGAGCAGGCTGCCGAGGTGGCCCGCGGGACGCCCGGCGTGCTGGGCGTGTCGCCCTTCGTCCTGCAGGAGGTGATGCTCACCGCCGACAACAACCTCACCGGCGCCCTGCTCAAGGGCATCGATCCGGAGACGGTGGGCGACGTCACCGAGCTCCCCCGCGAGATCGTCGAGGGGAGCATGGAGTATCTGGCCGATCCCTCCCGCATCCCCGTGCGGGGCGAGGAGCCGAACCGGCTGCCCGGCATCCTCGTCGGGCGTGAGCTCGCGCGGCAGCTCCGGATCTTCGTGGGCGACCCGGTGATGGTCGTCTCGCCTTTGGGCGGCGATCTCGGTCCGATGGGGCCGCAGCCCAAGAGCATGCAGTTCCGCGTGGCGGGCGTCTTCTACTCGGGGATGTACGAGTACGATTCGAAGTTCGCCTACGTGGCGCTCGATCGCGCCCAGGCCTTCTTCAAGATGGGCGGCTCGGTGTCGGGGCTCGAGATGAAGGTCGACGACATCGACGACGCCCGCCGCATCTCCCGCAACGTGCTCGGCCGGCTCGAGGGTTATCCCTTCCGCGTCAAGGATTGGGGCGAGATGAACCGCAACCTCTTCTCCGCGCTCAAGCTGGAGAAGGTGGTGATGGCCGTCATCCTCGCCTTCATCATCCTGGTGGCCTGCTTCAACATCCTCTCCACCCTCGTCATGCTGGTGCTGGAGAAGGGCAAGGAGATCTCCATCCTCAAGTCGATGGGGGCGCGCGACAACCAGGTGATGAAGGTCTTCGTACTGGAGGGCCTCGCGATCGGCGGGATCGGCACGGCCGTGGGGCTGGCGCTCGGCCTGATCCTGTGCACCGCCATCTCGATCTTCCCGATCCCCCTCGATCCCGAGGTGTATTACATCTCGCATCTCCCCGTGAAAATCGATCTCGCGCAGTTCGGGCTCGTCGGGCTCGCGGCGATCGTCCTCGCCTATCTGGCGACGATCTTCCCCGCGCTCTATGCGGCACGGCTGCGGCCGGTGGAGGGGCTGCGCAATGAGTGAGACGAACGGCCGCCTCCCTCTGCTCGAGGCCGTGGACCTCCGCAAGGACTACTGGCTCCCGGAGAAGGGGCGGATCGAGGTGCTGCGCGGCGTGGATCTGCGCCTTCACGAGGGCGAGGTGGTCGCGCTCCTCGGCAAGTCCGGCGCCGGCAAGAGCACGCTTCTGCACCTGCTTGGCACCCTCGACGCCCCCACCTCGGGGGAGATCCGCTTCGAGGGGGAACCGCTCTCGACCAAGGACGAGGTCGAGCTCGCCGACTTTCGCAACCGCACCATCGGCTTCGTCTTCCAGTCGCACTACCTCCTGCCCGACTTCACCGCCCTCGAGAATGCGATGATGCCCCTGCTCGTGCGGCGCATGGAGCGGCGGCGCGCCGAGCAGGAGGCCGCGGCGATGCTCGAGCGGGTGGGGCTGGGCGACCGCCTGGAGCATAGGCCGGGCGAGCTCTCCGGCGGGGAGCAGCAGCGCGTGGCGCTCGCGCGCGCGCTGGCCACGCGCCCGCGCATCCTCCTCGCCGACGAACCCACGGGCAACCTCGACCCCAAGACGGGGCGGGCCATCCAGGATCTCATCCTGGAGCTCAACCGCGAGATGGGGATCACCGCCCTCGTCGTCACGCACAACGAGACGATGGCGCGCGACTTCCCGCGCCGCCTCCGCATGGAGGAGGGGCGGGTGGTCGCGGGCGATTAATCCGCGGCGGCGAGAACCTGGTCGGCGAGCCGGAGCACCTCGCCGGCGGCGGCGGGGTGGGCTTCGACCACCGCGCGGGCCACCCGCGTCCGCAGCGCCGCCTCCACCTCGCCGCGCAGAAGGCAGAGTGCCGCGCGTTGGCTCCCCGGCAGCCTGCCCAAACCGGGTCCCGGACCGCCGTGCCACCCGCCGCGCGCGGTGGATTCCACCGCGCGCGCGAGCGCTTCGGCGAGGTCCGGCCGGTTCGCGAGCAGGGCGTCCGGATCGATCGCTTCGAGCAGGGGGACGGCGGCCCAGGCGCGGTCGAGGGGATCGTCGATTCCCGCGGTCAGCTCCAGGAGGAGCGCGGCATCGTCGCCCGGCGGGCGGCTGCGCAATCGCTCCTCGATCGCGAGCGCGCGCCCCACGCCCTCGGCCCGGCGGATCACCGCCAGCAGGGCCGAGCGGCCGGCGTCGCCGGGCAGGGCTCCGGCCACGCGCGCGGCGGCCGGGGCGCCGACCGCGGAGCGCGCCGCCCGTTCGAGAAGGTCGACGTCCGCCGGGGAGGGGGCGAGGGAGAGGAGGGCCAGAGCGGCGAGCGCCGCGTCGCGGCCCGGCGTCTCGAGGACCACGCGGCGGGCCGTCTCTCCCAGGCCGGCGCGATCCAGCCCCGGGCGCGCCGCGAGGCGTTCGGCGAGCCGGAGCGCCCAGGGGTAGGGGAGTCCTTCGATCGCCTCCGCGAGTTCGTCGGGGCGGCGCCGGCGCGCGGCGTGCGTCGCCGCGGTCGCGCGGCGCTCGAGACCCGCCGGAGGTAGGGCGTGGCCGTGCATCGCGCGCGCGATCTGGCGGGCCGCCTCCCGGTCCTCGGCGCGGGCGGCCTCGTCCTGCGCGTCCAGTCCGTCGATCCAGGGCGGCGCGGCGGGAGCGGTCGCTCTGCGGCGCCGCCAGCGGGAGAGCCAACTTCTCACGGGCTTTCCTCTTGTCTCCGAAGAGCCGGACGGCCTATGGTCCGCGGCTCCAAGGGATTTTCATCGATCGGATTCATGGCCCCACGCCTCCTCCCTGTCATCGTCGCGGCGATCCTCGCAGCCCTCCTCGCCGCCGCTCCCGCGCCGGTCGGGGCCGAGACGGCTCCGGGGCGGCCGTGGCGCGCGGTGGCGGAGGCGGAGCGGGTGGTCGCGATCGAGGTCGAGGGGGCGCTGCGCGCGGAGCCCGAGGCCATCCGCCAGGCCATGCGCACCCGCGTCGGCGATCCCTTCGACCGGGCGGCGGTGGCGGACGACATCCGGCGGATCTTCGCCCTGGGCTTCTTCTCCGACGTGCGCGTGGACGCCCGCCGCGCGCCCGACGGGATCGTCCTCACGGTGACCGTCGTGGAGAAGCCGGCGATCGAGTCCGTGCAGATCGTGGGCAACGAGTCCATCTCCACCGCCGATCTCGAGGAGCAGCTCGACGTCCGTCCTTACCAGGTCTTCAACCGCGCGGCGCTGCGCCGCAACGCGAGCAAGATCGCCCAACAGTACGTGGAGAAGGGCTTTTTCCTCGTCTCGGTGGATTACCGCGTGGAGGAGCGCCCGGACAACCAGGTCGCGGTGATCTTCGAGGTGCGCGAGAACGCCAAGGTCGAGGTGCGCCGGATCGACTTCGTCGGCAACGTCAACGTTCCCGACGACGACCTGAAGGACGCGATGTACACCAAGGAGGGGAACTTCCTCTCCTTCCTCACCGGCGCGGGGACCTACCGCGAGGAGGTCTTCGAGCGCGACCTCTACGCCATCAGCGGCGTCTACTACGACCGCGGCTACATCAACGTCCGTGTCGACCGCCCCACCGTGGCGATCTCGCCGGACATGCGCTTCATCACCATCACCATTCCGGTGGAGGAGGGCGAGCAGTATGCGGTGGGGTCGATCGATTTCTCCGGCGACATCCTCACCACCAAGGAAGATCTGGCCTCCCGGATGGAGGTGAAGACCGGCCAGATCTTCTCCCGCTCCAAGCTGCAGGCCGACATCCAGCGGCTGACCCGCCTCTACCACGACGAGGCCTACGCCTACGTCAACGTCACGCCCCTCACACGCGTCGATCCCGAGGCGCGGCGCGTGGACGTCACCTTCGACATCGAGAAGGGCAAGAAGGTCCGCTGGGAGCGGATCGAGATCGAGGGGAACGACAAGACGCGCGACAAGGTGATCCGGCGCGAGCTGCGCATCTACGAGGGCGAGTACTACAGCGGCACGGCGCTCGAGCGGTCGAAGGCACGGGTGACGGCGCTGGGCTACTTCGAGCCCGATCCCATGACCGGGATGGTCGAGATCGAGACGCGCAAGGGCTCGACCGACGAGCTGATCGTGGCGGTGGTGCGGGTGAAGGAACGGCCCACCGGCACGCTCCAGCTCGGGGCGGGTTTCTCCTCCATCGAGAGCTTCATCGGCACGGCGCAGATCAGCCAGACCAACTTCTTCGGCTGGGGCCAGAGCGTCACGCTCCAGGCGCAGATCTCGAGCCTGCGGCAGTTCGTGCAGCTCCAGGTGGTCGAGCCCTACTTCCTCGACACGCTCTGGACCGCCGCGATCAACCTCTACCGCACCGAGCTCGACTACGGCGGCTTTCGGCGCAACGCGACCGGCGGCGACCTCACCTTCGGCCACCCGATCCCCTTCCTCGAGGACGACGACCTCCGCCTCTATCTCACGCTCACCGCCGAGGACGTGGAAGTGGTCTCGGGCGGTTCGCTGGTGGGATCGGTCCCGCTGTTCGGGCGCTTTTTCAGCGGCGTGGCCTCCTCGGGCCGGCTGACGCTGAACTGGGATACGCGGAACAACCGTCTCTTCCCCTCGCGCGGCTTCGTGCAGTCGGCTTCGGTGGAGCGGACGCTGCCGCCGCCCCTCTCCGAGATCGACTACACCCGCTACACCGGCGTCACCCGCTGGTACTTCGAACTCCCTCTGCGCCTCGTCTTCAAGGTGCAGGGCACCATCGGCTACATCCAGGGGAAGAACATCCCCATCTCCGAGCTCTACTTCGTGGGAGGCATCAATTCCGTGCGGGGCTACACCCTGCGCACCATCTCGCCCACCGTCCCCGTGGCGGTCAGCGGCACCGATCCACAGGCCTCCACCTTCCGCTTCCAGGTCGGCGGCAACAAGCAGCTCGTCATCAACAACGAGCTGGAGTTCCCCATCCTGGACCGCCTGGGCGTCCGGGGCGTGGTCTTCTACGACCTGGGCAACGCCTTCGGGGTGGACGAGGATTTCTTCGAGTTCCGGGAGAAGGATCTGCCGCTCGGGATGTTCCACTCCGTCGGCTTCGGGATCCGCTGGTTCTCCCCCCTCGGCCCGCTGCGCTTCGAATGGGGCATCCCGCTCACCCGCCGGCCGGAAGACGAGGGTATCCTCTTCGAGTTCACCATCGGCAACAGCTTCTGACGGGGGACCGAGGATCGCGTCTTGACCCCCGCTCGGAGGGTGCTAGAACCGCACGGCGTGGTGGGAGCGCCGCACGGCAGGAGTGCGAAGATGCGTCGAATCGTCCTTTCCTTCATCGCCCTGGTCGCCCTGGCCGCGCCGGGGTTCGCCCTGGCCGATCTCAAGATCGGCTACGTCGACCTCCAGCGGGCGCTCAACGAGGTCCAGGAGGGCAAAGCCGCGAAGGCCCGCCTGCAGGCGCGGCTCGAAAAGAGCCAGGCCCAGCTCGACAAGGAGAAGGAGGCCCTGCGGGCGAAGCAGGAGGAGCTCGAGAAGAAGCGGCTGGCCATGGACGAAGCCACCCTGCGCCAGCGGCTGGAGGAGCTCGACAAGGAGATGATGCGGTACTCCAACCTCGCGGCGCAGCTCCAGCGGGAACTCGCCGAGGAGGAGCGGCAGGTCACCCAGGAGATCTTCGGGCGGATGCGGAAGATCATCGGGGAGATCGCCGAGAAGGAAGGATTCGACTTCGTCTTCGAGGCGAACGAGTCCGGCATCCTGCACGCCCCGGCCGCGCTCGATCTCACCAACGAACTGGTGCGCCGCTACGACGCCGCGCACAAGGGCAAGTGACATGGAGGTTCTTCTTCGCGACCTCGCGGCCGAACTCGGTGGCCGGGTCGTCGGCGACGATTCCGTCGGCATCGTCGGAGTGGAGACGCTCGATCGCGCCGGTCCGTCCCACATCAGCTTCTACACGAACCGCCGCTACAAGAAGGCCTTCCTCGCCACGCGCGCGGGGGCGGTGATCGTCGGTCCGCGGGATGCGGAGGGCGAGGTGCCCGAGGGGGTGAGCCTCCTCGTCTGCGACGAGCCCTATCTCGCCTTCGCCAAGGTCTCCACGCGCTTTCACCG
>DATGOH010000113.1:0-2723 GCA_035306165.1 Ferdinandcohnia sp. | reverse complement strand
GGACGGCAAGGAGGTGATCCGCTACCAGCGGAAGATCCGGGTGAAGATGCGCGCCGCGTATCCGCCCCTCGATCGAGCGCCGGGCAGCGCGCGGGGAGGGGCGTGATGCTCACCGCCGATCATCTCGCGATCCGCGAGTCCGTCCGCGCCTTCGTGAAGGCCGAGGTCGAACCGATCGCCCACAAGCTCGACAACGAGGGCGCCGAGATCCCGAAGGAGCTCGTCCAGAAGATGGCGGAGCTCGGCTACTTCGGGCTCATCTTCTCGCCGGACTACGGCGGGAGCGGCCTGGACGCGCTCTCCATGACGGTGGTCACCGAGGAGCTCTCCCGAGCGTGGCTCTCGGTGGGCTCGGTGATGACCCGCATGCTCATCACCGGCACGCTCATCGAGGCGAACGGAACCGAGGAGCAAAAGCGCACCTGGCTACCCCGCCTCTGTTCCGGCGAGGTCCTCGCCGCGGCGGCCTTCACCGAGCCGGAGGCGGGATCCGATGCCGCCGCCGTCCGCACGCGCGCGGAGAAAAATGGAGACAAATATTTGGTCACCGGCGAGAAGGCCTGGTGCACCTTCGCGAACCGCGCCCACGTGCTGTGCACACTCGTGCGCACCGATCCGTCGCAACCCAAGCACAAGGGCCTGTCGATCCTCCTCGTTCCCAAGCCCGCGGACGGATTCGCTCCGCCGCGCCTCTCGGGTGACCCCATCCCCACCATCGGATACAAGGGGATGAACTCGTACAACGTGGCCTTCGACGGCTACGAGGTGCCGGCGGACAACCTCCTCGGCCTGCAGGAAGGAAAGGGCTTCTACCAGCTCATGGCCACCTACGAGTACGCGCGCATCCAGACGGCGGCGCGTGCGGTCGGCGTGGCCCAGGCCGCGCTCGACGCGGCGATCGCCTATGCCAAGGAGCGCGAGCAGTTCGGCAAGCCCATCGCGCAGTTCCAGGCCATCCGCCACAAGCTGGCCAAGGCGCAGACCGAGATCGAGGCCGCCCGCCAGCTCACCTACTACGCCTGCCGCATGAAGGACAGCGGCAAGCGGTGCGACCTGGAGGCGGGCATGGCCAAGGCCTTCGCGGCGGAGATGGCCGAGCACGTCACCTCCGAATGTCTCCAGGTCTTCGGTGGATACGGATACAGCCGGGAGTATCCCGCCCAGCGTTACTGGCGGGACGCGAGGGTGTTTCGCATTTTCGAGGGGACGTCGGAGATCCAGTACGAGGTGATCGCGCGGCGGATCCTCGACGACCGGGGGGAGTGATCGTGGGGAAGCGGATGGATCTGCGGCAGGGCGGTTTGCTCGCCCGGCTGGCGAAGAACCAGCTCGAAGGGAAGCGTCTCACCCGCAGCGACGCCTACTTCGAGGACTTCCAGGTGGGCGACGTCATCGTCCACCCGCGCGGACGGACCATCGGCGAATCCGAGCACATGATGCTCACCAACCTCGTCCTCAACACCGCCCAGCTCCACTTCAACCAGGCGATGTGCGACGAGTCGCCGCAGACCACCTTTGGCGGACGCCGCGTGGTCTACGGCGGCGTGGTCTTCGCCTTCGTGATGGGTCTGGCCTCGGGCGAGACCGCCGAGAACGCGATCGAGGAGATCTCCTTCGACGAGGGCCGGCACAAGGCGCCGGTCTTCGCCGGCGACACCCTCTTCGCCGAATCCACCGTGCTCGAGACGCGGCCCCATCCCACCAACCCCGAGGCCGGCATCGTGAAGTTCCTCCTCGTGGGCAAGAACCAGCGCGGCGAGGTGGTCCTCGAGATCACCCGCGAGGTCGCGATTCGGCGTCGGGAGGTGCAGCGATGAGGCTCTCGGACGTGCGCACGGGCGGCCGCGCCGGCGCCGATCATTTGGTCATCGCGCGGGACTTCAACGTCCGCCGCTCGGAGCTGACCTGCCCGGCGCACTCGCTGAAGATGATGGAGAAGGCGGCGAACTCCGCCGCGGACGAAGTGATCCTCGATCTCGAGGACTCCTGCGCCGTCTCGCAGAAGGTCGCGGCGCGCCAGACCCTCATCCAGGCGCTCAACACGCTGGACTTCCACGGGAAGATCCGCGCCTTCCGGCCGAACAACATCCGGACGGGCTACTTCTACCGCGACGTCATCGAGGTCCTCGAGGCCGCCGGTCGCAACGTGGACGTGGTGGTCATCCCCAAGGTCTACGGGCCGGAGGACGTCCTCTTCGTCGACCGGCTGATCACGCAGATCGAGGAGGCCTGCGGCTACGAGGTCGGGCGCATCAAGCTCGAGGTGCTCATCGAGAGCGCGCGTTCGCTCTTGCACGCGGAGGAGATCGCCGCGTGCACGCCGCGTATGGCCTCGCTGATCTTCGGCATCGCCGACTATGCGGGCGACATCGGCTCCAAGGAGATGACCGACAAGCAATTCGAGGTGCACCACTATCCCAAGGCGCACACGATCGCGGCGGCGCGCGCCGCCGGCATCGACGTCATCGACAACGTCACCCTGCACTTCCGCGACCTCGAGCAGGTGCGCAAAGACGCCGAGGCCGGAGCGCGCATGGGCTTCGACGGCAAGTGGGCCATCCACCCCTCGCACATCGACATCATCCACCAGGCCTACACGCCGACGGTGGAGGAGGTCGAGCGCGCCCTCGCCATCCTCGACGCCTACCGCAAGGCCGACCAGGAGCAGGGGCTGGGCGCGATCGTCTTCGGCGACGAGATGGTCGATGCGGCCACGCTGCGCG
>DATGOH010000112.1:0-6686 GCA_035306165.1 Ferdinandcohnia sp. | reverse complement strand
CCGCAGCAGCGTCCCCGACCGACGCTCGCGAATTTCCATCGCCGCGGGCACGGGCAGATCCGTCTCGACCACCCGATGCGCGAGGACCTCCACGTCCACCGCCTGCATGCCCCGCGTTTCCACCGAGATCAACCTCAGATCGCGGGTGGCCACCCGAATGCGTTGGCGGGCGCGATCCGTGCGCACTTCGATTCGATACACCCCTTCGGGCTCGATCGCCAGATCCGCCTCGGCGCTTTCCAGCAGAGCCGGCTGGCCGAGCAGGAGCGCGGCGATCTCCTCCGGGGGCAAGGCGACCGGGAGAAACGCACCGAGCCGCTCCGCGGTGGCCGGTCCCACCCAATACACGTTTTCGCCGGGGTCGTAGAAGACGAAACGCTCCCCGTCGGTGGAGAACGTGCCGCGCGGCGTGCCGAAGAGGTCGGCCGTCTCCAGATAGATCCGGCCGGGCTTGTCCACCTCCAGAGCCATGCGCAGGCTCCCGCTTCCCCGCGGCGATTCGAGGCTCAACCTGCCCTCGGCCCGTAGGCTCGAAATGCGCGCGTAACGATCGCGGAGGACGGAGAGGATCACGTGCGGGTCGTCGATCGGCCCCCACAGGCCATAGTCGATCCGGTGCGCGCATGCGGAGAGAACCACGAGGAGGATCGCCGCGAGGAAACGAAGGAGAGCCATTGGGGCGGATGCTACTATGAACGGCCGCGGGGAATCCTCGCCCGCGGCGCTCCGTTGCCCGACCGAGTGGAGGAACGCCTTGGCCATTTCCGACCTTTGGACCTTCGCCTCGCACGGCGGCTACTCGATGGCCGTGATCCTCCTGCTCTCGGTGGTCGCGGCGGTGGTCGCCATCGAGCGCGGCATCGCCCTCTGGGGCCTCGGCGAGGAGACGCGCCAGCTCTCCGCGATCGTGATCAAGGCCCTCTACCGCGGCGATCTCGCGGAGGCGCGGGGCGCGTGCGAGCGCTCGACCACCCCCTTCGCCGATCTCCTCCTCGCCGCCTTCACCCGTTGGGGGAAGGCCTCGCCAGAGCGCATCGCGGCGGCCGTGGAGAGGGAGCGCACCCAGGTGGGCCTGCGGCTCCGCGCACGGCTCTGGATCCTCGGTACGATCGGCGCGATCGCCCCCTTCGTGGGACTCTTCGGCACGGTGATCGGGATCATGGGTGCCTTCGAGGATCTCGCGGCCCATCCGGGCGGTGGATTCGCCGTGGTCGCCTCGGGGATTTCCGAAGCCCTGATCGCCACCGCCGCCGGCATCGCGGTCGCGCTCGAAGCGGTGGTCTTCTACAACTTCTTTTCGGCCCGCCTCGCCGCGCTGATGACCACCCTCGAGCTCGGTGCGGACGAGGTGCTGGAGCTCCTTTGGCTGCAACCGCCGGCCGAGGAGCGGGAGGCGAGCTCGGCGTGACGGGCGGCGACGGATTCGAGCACGAGGGCAAGGTCTTCTCGGAGATCAACATCACGCCCCTCACCGACGTCTTCCTCGTGCTCCTCATCATCTTCATGGTGGGCGCATCCATGGCGGTGGACGTCGCCACGGGTGGCGGGGAGGCGTCGCAGGGGCTCGAGGTCGAGCTGCCCCGCGGCGAGTCGCGCGACGTCCGGCCCGGCGAAGGCGCGGCGGTCGTCTTCATCCTCTCGGATGGGCGGGTGGTCCTCGAGGGGGAAGAGACGCCGGACGATCTGCTCGGCGAGCGGCTCGGCGCCCTCCTTTCCCGCGTCGCCGACGCCCGCATCCTCGTCCACGCCGACGCCGGCGCGAGCCACGGCCGCGTGGTGCGCGTGATGGAGGCTGCGCGCCAGGCCGGCTTCGTCCACCTCGCCCTCGCCACGCGCGGCGATTGATTCAGTCGAAGGCGAGCGGCGCAATCCCCAGGTCGAGCACGCTCAGAAGACCCGGCGGTGCCTCGCGCAGTCGCGCGGCCGCGTGGGCCACGGACCAGCCGAGGGCCGGATCCTCGGAGAGGCCGCCGGGAACCACGAGTTCCACCGGAGGCGTCGCCTCGATGCGGAGGCGATCCTCCGCGCGCGCGCCGAGCTCGAAGGTCACGCCCAGGCGGACGAGCTCCTTCCCCTCCTCGAAGCCCCGCGCGATCTGCCGCAAACCAATCGCCGCGCCGGCCTCCACGCAAAGCCCGCCCACCTCCATCGCTGCCGGGGCGAGGATGGGATCGATGGACTCCTCCACCTCGTCGAGGTCGAAGCCGAGGGCCTCCCCCGCCAGAGCGCAAGCCTCGGAGAGGCCGCGCTGCCCCAGCTCCTCCCGCTCCACCGCCTCCTCGAAGGCGCGTTCGGACAGGCCCACCCCAGCCGCGCCGGCGATCTTCGCCGCGTCGACCACGCGCTCCACCTCGAGATGACGGGGATGCCCCACGACGCCGGCCAGCAGGGCCGGGAGTCGATCGAAGAAGAAGCCGGGGTGCAGACCGACGCCCACGACCGAGACGCCTCGACGCGCCGCCGCGTCGTCCATGCGCTCGGCGAGGTCGGGATCGACGAAGAAGGGGTGGATGAGCTCCTCCGCGAGGCCGACGACCGAGAGGCCGGCGTCGATGGCCGCGAAGAGATCGCCTTCGATCTCGTCGAGGCGATGGCCGCGAGCGAGGACGGCCACGCCACCGCGCGCCGCGCGGAAGGCCTCGGCCCGGCCCCGCACCGGGACGCCGGGCGCCTCCTCGAAGCGCGCATCCTTCGATCCGACCACGGCCACGAGGCGCAGCGCCGGATGGCCGGCGAGCGCGCGCGCCACGATCCCGGCGCGCGGGTCCGTGCCAACGAGGACGACGGGGATGGGAGAATCGGAACGCTCGGAACGTCGATCGCGGGAGGTGCGCACGGCGCTGGCCTATCCGAGGTCGGCCCGCCTTTCAATAGCGGATCACGCCCTCGCCGTGGAGCCGCCGGATCAGCCGCAGGGCGTCGATCTGCCGCAGCGGCGCCGTCTGCACGAGCTCTTCGATGTCGCGAACGCCGTCCATGCGGTAGAGAAGGAATCTCTCGGGCGGCGTGAGCGGCATGGCCCGTACGGCGCCTCGATCCACGACCAGCACCGGCTTGAGGTGGTTTTGGAGCAGCTCCGCACGCAACAGGGTGAGAAGGCGATCCTCGGCCGTCTTGCGGAGGGCGCGGACGTCCGCCACGGGCAGATCCTGGCCGGCGGCCTCGAGAATCTCGAGGGCACGCTCGGCATCGCCTTCGGTGAGGGCCTCCCGGGCGAGTTTGAGTGCGGAGGGCTGGCCGCCGCCCTTCAGGTCGGCGGTGGCGGTCGGGAACCATTCCGCCGTGCTCCGGCCCGAGGGCTCCGGGGGCGGGACGACCGGCATGGCGCGCCGCTTCGCCTCCCCCTCCTGCGCGAGTTCGACGAGCGAGAGCGCGACCGGCAACGGGTGCTCGGCTTCCGCCCGACGGCGCTCGTGCAGGTGAAAGGCGAAGGAACCCTCGTCCCACGTGAAGATGCCGAGCGCCGTCTCTCGGAATTTGTCGCGCAGCACCTTCTGCACCACCTCCTCGGAGAGCACGCCGGTCATCACGAGGATCTTGCCGAGCGGCACGCCGGTCTCGAGGTGGGTACGGTGCGCCTGGAGGAAGTCGGATTCGGAGATGTGGCCGGCGTCGATGAGGAGCCGGCCGAGGTACTCCCGCGGATCGTTGGAGGTGGCCGAGGTCAAGCGGCCCTGCTCGATCCCCAGTCGTTTCTCGTCGGCGCCCCGTCGCGCGAAGAGCGCGCCGGTGGCCTTCTTCTCGGCGAGGAGGCGAAAGAGTTCCGCACAGCCCAGGAAGGCGAAGCTGCCCTGCAGCGCCAGCATGGCCGCATCTTCGTTTCCCCGTGGATTTGTCGCAAGATCCCGCGAAACGCCAAAGAGGAAGGGCCCACAACGGCATGAAGGTCGAGTTGCTCGTCAAGAAGGACGCCCCGCTGAGCGTCCAGGCCCGCGCGGTCCTGGAGGAGCTGCGGGAGGAGCTGGGACTGGAGATCGAGGAGATCGACGTCACGGAGGACTCCTTCCTCTACCGCCGCCACCGCTACGACCTGCCGGTGGTCCGCCTCGATGGGCAGGTCCTCTCCCAGCGCACCGCCGATCGCGACGAGATCGCGCGCCGCCTCCGCCACGCGCGCACCTGGAAGGAGAACCAGGCGGGCGTGCTCGGGGACGGTCGCCGCGTGGTGAAGGTCACCGCGGCCGGGGCGGCCGCGCCCTACCGCACGACGGAAACGTCGCCCACCGGCCCGCGCCGGGTGGTGAAGGTCAGCCTCGCCGAAGTGGCCGGCCAGGCCCTCCCTCGCACGCCGGCTACGGACAGCCTCCCCGAGGCCGGCGAGGAGACCGACAAGCTCGAACCCCTTCCCCTCCCTCCCGCCGGCGGAGAGGTCTTCTTCGTGGACGGGTTCGGAGGCGGCGCGCTGCGGCGCCGGCTCGCCGCGCGGCCCGGCGTCGACGCGGTGCGCGTCGGCCCGGCGACCGGCGTGGCGGTCATCGAGGGCGCGCCCGAGGCGGTGCGGGCCGCGGTCGCCGACCACGGCGGTCGGGCGAAGCCGAGCCCGCCCGCGCTCGCCCTCGCTCTCGGCGCGGCGGCGCTCGCGTTGGGCCTGGCCCCGGCCGGCGTCTCCGGAGGTCTCGCATGGGCCTCCGGCGCGATCGGCGCCCTCTTACCTCTCGCCCTGCGGGAAGGGCGGTGGCTTCTGCGCGATCTCCCGCTCGTTGGCGCCTACCCGCTGATCGCGGCGGCCGGCCTTCTCTTCGCCGCTTGGTCGGGCGCCGTTTTGGCATCGCTCGCCGCCCTGCCCGCGGCCGTCCATCTGGTGGGCCTGGCCTTCGTGCTGCACGCGCGGCGACGCGCCCGCACCGTCCTCTCCGCCTTCGACAGGGACGATGGCGCGAAGGGTCGGCAGTTGGTCGGGGAAGGCGCGCCCTTTCCCGCCGATGGTCGGCTCCTCGCCGCCTGCGTGGTGGACGAGCGTCCGCTCGGAGGAGACGAGGACGCCGAGCGCCTTGCCGGCGAGGCCGTCTTCGCCGGGACCATCGCGCGGACGGAGGTGGAGTTCGTGGCCGAAGGAGGCCCGAGTCGAGCGCACGCGGGTGGGCAGCGCGTGATCCGCGCTCTCGCCGAGGTGGGCGACGACCGCACGACACGGCTGCTCCTCTTCGCGCCGCTGGGAGCCCTCGTCCTCGCGGGCGCCGCCTGGATCCTCGCCGGTCCCCGCGCCGGCACCTCCGTCCTCGCGGGCCTTCCCGTCCTCGCCCTCGCCTTCTTCCTCCCCGTCGGGCGGGCGGCGTCGCTGGTGCGCGCACTGGTCGACGGCGTGGCGGTGGCCACCTGGAGGGCGATCGCGCGCGCCGGTGCGGTGCGCACCGTGGTCTTCGGCAAGCGCGCCCTCCTCGAGCGCGGCGTGTGCACGGTGCTCGGCGTCCGCACCCGCAAGTACGACGTCGGTCGCCTCCTCGCGCTGGCGGCCGCCGCCGAGAAGGACGTCGATCATCCCATCGCCCGCGCCATCGTCGGCCACGCGGAGGAGCTCGGCCTCGAGCCGCCCGCTCCCAAGGGCGCGCCGCGCGTCGAAGCGGGCGGTGTGGAGGCCCGGGTGGAGGGTGCCACCGTGCGCGTCGGCGCACCCGCGTACCTCACGGCCAAGGGCATCGACGTCTCCGCCTTCCTCGGCCCCGCGCACGAGATGGGCCAGCGGGGGAGCACGCCCGTCGTGGTGGCGATCGACGGCGAGGCCGCGGGCCTCATCGAGATCGGCGCCTCCCCCACCGACGGCGCGCGGCAGGCGATCGCTTCCCTCGAACTCCGGGAGGTGGAGGTCTACCTGGCGACGGCCGATCACGGTCAGCGTGCGCGCTGGCTCGCCCAAGCCTTCGGCCTCGACCCCGCCCGTGCCGTCGGCGAGATGTCCGCCGAGAAGGAGGACAAGATGCTACGAGGGCTTCGGCGGCCGGTCCTCCTCGCCGCGGGCACCACCCACCGGGGGCGCACGACGGAAGCCGACCTCGTCGTGGGCGCCGAGGGTGACGCAGAAGGGATACCGGCGTCTCTGCTGCGACCCGACCCCCGCGGTGTCGCGGCGCTGGTGCGCATCGCGCGCCGCGCGCGCCGCGGTCGTGTACTGGGTCGGAGCGCGCTCGGCCTCGGATGCGCCCTCGTCCTCGGGCTGGGTCCTTTCGGCTTGCTCTCTCCGATGACCGCTGCCGCAGTCGCACTGGTGGGCACTGCCGTCGCGCTCGGCGCCGCCCTCGCCCCCGATCTCGCGTTCCGCTGATCGAACCGCCGACCGCTTGGCGCACGGCGATCCCCTCCGTAGAATCGGGCGCGCGATGCGACGTCCCGCAGTGCCCTTGCTCTTGCTCCTCGCCGTCCTCCCCGGGACGGCGGTGGCCGGCGCCGATCTCGATCCGGACGAGATCGAGCTCCTCCGCATCATCAACGCCTACCGCGCCGCGAACGGCCTGGGCTGCCTCACGCCCTCCCCGACCATGAACGCGGCGGCCACGTACATGAGCCGCGCGATGGGGGAGCTCGGATTCTTCAGCCACAACGAGCCGCCCTGCGACGACGAGGGCAATTGCACCGGACGCAATCCCTTCGACCGCATCCGCGCCTTCGGCCACGACAAATGGACGGCGGCGGCGGAAAACATCGCCTGCGGCTACCCGACCCCCGAGGCCGTCTTCGAGGGTTGGAAGAAC
>DATGOH010000111.1:0-9923 GCA_035306165.1 Ferdinandcohnia sp. | reverse complement strand
CCGCACGGAGGTCGGCGTCGACGTCATGGTCGACTACGCTTCCGAGGAGAACGTCGACTTCGAGGCGCACTTCGTCGCCTCGCCGCTGACCATCGTCGAGGGCCGCGTCCTCAACGACAACGAGGGCACCACCGCCTACCTCTGGGTGCACTCCGTGGGCACGGCCTGGAACGCCGGCCCGATCCAGTACGCGTGGACCAGCACCTGCGGCGACGTGGAGATCGTGAAGTCCCCGGGCAGCCAGGGGTGGACCGGCTCCCTCCCGATGCCGAAGCCGGCGAACGGCTGGCACTTCGAGTTCCAGATCGACCGTCCCCGCCTCGAACCGGAAGAGGAAACTCCGGGAGGGGACGGCCGCCTCGGCGATCCCTCCGGCGACTGGTGCGAGCTCGCCCTCCGGACTTGGGACGACGTCACCGGCCTGGAGTTCACCAACACGGTGAAGATCCACACCGAGTGGGTGAAGCCGACCCTTCCCTGATGTGACGTCGGCCTGAGCTTCGGGCGGCCTCCCTCGGGAGGCCGCCTTTTTCATGCCCGCGTGCGGACGCGGGCGGCGGCGATCACGCCCAGGGGGAGGGCGGCGAGCACCACAGCGTAGGCCAGGCCCAGCGCGATCGGAGGGGCGAAGGCGGCGGCACGCGCGATGCCGTAGGCAGCCCCACCCAGCCCCGCGCCGAGCGCGATGCCGACGTTCTCCATCAGATTGAGCGCCGCCGAGACGAAGCCCTCCTCGCCTTCCGGGGCGGCGTCGAGCACCAGCACCGAGGTGCTGGGATAGCCGATGCCCATGCCGAAGCCGGCCACCGCCCAACCGACCGCCGCGAGGATCGCCGGCACGGAGGGCGTGAGCACGCAGAAGGCCATGAAGGCGATTCCCATGCCCACCAGGGCGATGCCGGCGAGCATGCGCGCGGGGCGGGTGTCGGGGCCGCGGCGCTCGTCGATGCGGGCCTGGGTCCACGAGCCCACCACCCACACCAGCGAGGCCCCCGTCAGCACCAGCCCGCCGGCGGTGGGGGAAAAGCCCCGCAATGTCGAAAGGCCGAGCGGCACGAAGGCCTCGGCACCGAAGAAGACGAAGGAGAGGAGGCTGCGAAAGACGAGACCGGCGGGCAGGCCGCGGGCGAGGCGCAGCGTCCCCGCAGGCAGGATGCTGCGCGCGAAGAGGAGGGCGAGCGTCCCCGCGAGCAACGCGCCCGGGAGGGTCCAGAGCGTCCGGAGCTGGAGGCTGGCCAGGAAGAGCCCCAGGCAGAGCGCGAGGAGCGCGGTCCGACCGGTGCGGCCCAGCGCGGGACGACCGGCCACGGGGGGCAGACGGCCGAGCGCGGGGAAAAGGAGCGCGAGCGAGGCGAGCAAGAGCGGGACGAGAAGGGCGAAGGCGAGCCGCCAGGAGGCGCGCTCGGCGAGCGCTCCCGCCGCGACCGGGCCGAGCAGCGAGGGAAGGATCCACGAGCTGGAGACCACCGCCAGCATCCGCGGCCGCACCGCCTCGGGATAGCCGCGTCGGATGGCGAGGTAGCCCAGCGTGAGCAGGGCGCCGCCGCCCAGCCCCTGGAAGGCCCGGCCCACGAGGAGGATCTCCCAGCTCGGCGCGAAGGTGCCGATGCCCAAGCCGAGGGCCATGGCCGCGGCGGCGAGGAGGAGTGGCAGGCGCGGGCCCCGCGCGTCGGCGAGTTCGCCCGCACCCATCGTCCCCACGAGATTGGCGAGCATGAAGGCGGCGAAGGCCCAACCGTAGGCGGACAGGCCGTCGAGCTCCCGCGCGGCGGTGGGGAGGATCGTCGCCACCGCCATCGCCTCGAAGCCCACCAGGGAGACGGCCCCGATCACCCCGAGGGTGAGCGTGCGGTGCGCGGGACCGAAGAGAGAGGGAGGTTGCTCGGAACGGTTCATGGAAGCGCTCCCCGAGAGCCCGAGGCGGCGACGGCGCCGCCGTGGGCTCCTAGGTAGAGAACGGGAGCGCTTGGGGCAAGGCGGCGGTCGGAGTGGACCACCTCCGCCGCCGGTGGGGCTCAGCCGGGACGGCCGTCGGGGCGCGGCGTGGTGAGCGGCTTCCAGGCGAGCAGGAGGTAGAGCAGGAGCGCCAAGGCGAAGAAGGTCCCCGAGACCATCCACGTGATGGGGATGCGCGCCGGCGGCACCACGAGCGCCGCCATCCGGGCGAAGACCGCCACCGCCATCGCCGAGAACGCCGCCACGGTGAGGACGGAGTCCTGAATCGGACGCCCGGTGTGCCCGAGCGTCACGCGGCTCATCATCCCGACCGTCATCGTCCCGATCACCCCGATGGTGAGCGCGTGCAGCGCCACCGACTCGGCGATCGCCCCCGTCCATTGCGCGAGGGCGTAGAGGATCTGCCCGATGCCGATCCAGGCGTAGCCGAAGTGGAGGACGAAAAGCAGCGGGATGCGCAGCGCGGAGCGCGTGCCCCACGTCCCCATGCGGACGAGCTGGAGCGCGCCGGAGAGAAAGGCGGCCGCGCCGAGCGCGGGCGCGAGGGCATGGTCCGGCCGCAGCGCCACCGGCACGGCGAGCAGCGCCACCGCGAAGGCCGCGGCGAGGGCTGCGCGGTCGAGCGCGGGGCGGTTGCGGATGGCCTGGTTGCCGGTGCGGTTGCGGGTGAAGAGCGGGATGACGCGGCCGCCGACCACCACGTGCAAGAGGATCACGAGGTGCAGCGCGCCGTGGATGGCGCCACGCTGCACGCCCGGGTCGCCGAAGTGCACGGCCGCCGCCGCGAGGGCGAGCAGGACCACCACCGCCACCACCTTGTAGTTGCGCTGGCTGCGGGTCCGGAAGATCGGCCGTGCGACGGCGATACCGAGCGCGAGCGGGAAGGCCACGCCCAAAACGCCGGGGACGATCCGCGACGCGCCGAACACGCCCGCCATCGCCAGCCGCCCGAGCAGCCAGAGGGCGACCAGGCCGAGCAGCGCCGGGCCGTGCGCGGTGTTCTGCCCCGTCCAGTTGCGCGCCGCGGTGAGCAGGAAGCCCGCGATCACGGCGAAGGCGTAGCCGAAGATCATCTCGTGGGCGTGCCAGAGGAAGGGGGGCAGATGTCCGGCGCCGGGGTTTCCGCCCGTCGTCACCGCGTGGACCCAGTACAGGGTCACCCCGATGCCGAAGAGCGCCGCCGCGAGAAAGAAGGGACGAAAGCCCATCGCCATCCAGACCGGTCCCCGAAGCAGGGGAAGATCCCGCGGCTCGATCCGCGGCGCGGCTTGGGCGGAGAGTTGGACCAAACCTTCGGCCATGGCGCACCTCCCTCGATCGTCGCGGAAAGGGTAGCGCCGGCCCGGGCCGTCCGCTGCACTAATTCGAGGCGGTCGTCGCGCCCGCCGCCCCGGCCAGCGAGAGGGCGTAGTTGCGGATGTAGGTCACCAGGTCGAGCTGGTGGAGGCTGCCGTCGCGCGCCCGCACCGGGTCGTTGGTCTGCAGCGTGTGCCCCTTGTGGTGGATGATGTAGGGAACGTACTCGAGCTTCGAGCCGTCCTCCCGCCGCGCGATCGGGCGCGTCGCCGACTCGTGGTCGCCGTAGATGACGAGGAGGGTGCCCTCCGGCAGCCGCTCGTAGAACTCGCGGAGCGCGCGGTCCACGTAGCGCATGCTGTTGAGGTAGCGCGGCCGCACGCGCGTCGCGCCGGGGAAGAGCTCTTCGTCCTCCGGCTTGAGGAAGTGGAAGGGCCCGTGGCTGGTGAGGGTGATGACGAACTGGAAGAGCTTGCCCTCCGCGTCACGGACGCGATCGCCGGCGTAGCGGAGCACGTCCAGGTCGCGCAGGCCCCACTTGCCGCGCGGCAGTCCGTGCGCGAGGAGCTCTTCTTCGAAGATCACCTCGTCGAAGCCCATCGGCCCCTCGAAGACGCGGCGGCGGTCGAAGAACGTCCCGTACAGGCCGTGGATCGACTGTGTGTGGTACCCCGCGCGCGCGAAGATCTTCGGCAGCGTGTCGCCGTAGGGATAGCCCACGAGGCGATAGGTGATGACGTCGGGCGAGGGCGCGACGCCGGTGAGCATGGAGAAGTCGGCGTCGGCCGAGCCGTTGTCGTGGATCGCCTCCACCTTGTAGTAGAGCGAGCCCTCGCGCAGGCTCGCGAGGAAGGGCATCACCAGCTCGCCTTCGATCTCGAGGTCGACCACGGAATCCTCGAGGCTCTCCACCTGGACGATCACCACGCGATCGGACGGGGGCAGGGGAATCTCGTCGGCGAGGCGGTTCGAGGTCCGCGTCCGCGCCACCTCGATCGCGCGATCGAGCAGGCGATCGCCGAGGAAGTATCCCTCGCCCACCCAGGTCCAGAAGTAGCCGTAGGCCGTACCCGTGCGCTCGAAGGAGAAGGTGCGCCGCATCTTGTGCAGCGGATGGCCCATGTTCACGATGCCGGCCGTGGCGAGCCAGGCGACGAAGGCCACGAGCCCCAGCTTCCACGTCGAGCCCGCGACGCGCCGGGCGCGCGGCGCCAGCGTCGCCTTCACGAGGAGCGCGCCCACGAGGAGCGCGAGGGTGGGGATGCCGATGATGTCGATCCCCATGCCGGCCACTGCCGCCCCCTCCGCGAAGGCCGTCTTCGCCGTCTGCAGCCCGAGCGGCTTGCGGAAGTAGGAGAAGTAGCCGAGGGCGGTGGCGGACCAGATCTGCCAGAGCGCGAGCGGCAGCCAGAGCAGCCGCCGGGGAACGAGCGAAAGCACCCAGAGCGCGAAGCTCAGATCGAGGACGAAACGCCCCACCTGCGCCCAAAAGAGCGGCGGACCCCGAAAGTCGCGCGTCAGGCCCGGCCGAAACGTGGCGTCCTGGACGAGGAAGATCTCCACCGCCCAGACCAGCGCGAAGAGAACGAGGGACCACTTCCCGCCCCGCGAGAAGAAGCCCTGCACGGCGGACAGGAAGAATCCGGCGCGGCCGGGGGTGCGCTCGTCCGGCGAGACGGAAACGGAGGCGCGCATGGAGACGTTGGGCTCGGGGCGCATGGCGGCACTTCCATGGCACGCCTCGGGCCCGTCCGCAAGGTTTGCGACGATTCAGCGGGCCTGCGCTTGCCGCACGCCGATCACGGCCCCGATTGGACCTCGAACGCGCCGATGTCGCACCCCGCGCCCGCCGGCCGGGGAAAGCCGCGCTGATCCACGAGGAGCGGATCGCCGTCGAGATCCAGGCAGGCGGCGACCGGAACGTGGTCGACGACCGGGCTCGTCGGCGAGGGGGCGACCGAGGGAAAGAGGCCGCCGTGTTGGGCGAGCGCAGAGAGGCCCGGGTCGATCCCGATCAGGTCGGTGGGATGGGCGAAACCCGGCAGGTCGTCCACCGAGCCCACCAGGTTGTAGCCGTGGTTCTCGTGCATCAAGGAGGTGGCCTCGGAGGCGATGTCCGGCCCCCCGTGGTACGCAAGGATCGAGCGATCCAGGACGAACCTCACCTGGTCTCCGCTCAGCAGAATCCCGCGTGCCCACCACGCATCGTTTCCGGACACCGTGCTTTGGACGATGCGGAGGTGATCGTTCTCGGACGCTCCGGTGAAAGCGATGGCCCCTCCCCATCCCCAGGCCTCGTTGTTCTCCAGGGCGCCCCGCTCGATGGTCAGCCGCTCCCATGCGACGATCGCGCCGCCGTCCTCCGCGTGCCCGTTCTGCAACACCATCCCGCGGAGTTCCAGGGTGCCTTTCATGACGCGGAAAAGGGAACTCTGGCCGTCGCCGTCGAAGACGAGCCACGGCTCCTCGTCGGCCTCCGCCTCGAGGACGAGATGGACGTCGTCCACCAGCTCGAGCGGATCCCCCAAAAAGAGCGTCCAAACCTGCGCATCGAGCACCCCGGACCGTGCATGGTCGTCGGCGATCCAACACCGCACGTGCTCCTCCATGAAACGGGCGGAGAGGGAGGCTGTCAACGGGGTCTCGTGGGGCGGACGCGGGCCCGCCGCGAGGGGCGCTCAGCGGGCGCCGAAGGTCTTCACGAGCTTGGTGTAGACGCCCATGGTGAGGATCGGCCCGGCCCACATGCCCACGAAGCGGCTGGCGTGGCGCTTGCCCGCGAGCTCCAGGCCGAGCGAGAGCACCATCGTCGCGCAGGAGATCGCCAGGAAGGCGAGCGAGGGCAGTTTCGCCGCCTGCTGTTCCACCATCCGCGTCATCCGACTCTCGCCGTGCTCCGCGCGAAAGACGGGCGCGGCATCGAAGACGAATTCGTGGCCGGAGCTTCGGGGATTGGTCGGCACGTCCATCGTCGCTCTCCCGCGCTCCTTAATGCGTTCACATCCTAGACGGGGATTGCAGCGACCGGCGTCGGCGCCGGGCGCGAGGAGCGCGAACGGGATGCGCAAGGGAGGACGACGGGGTGGCCAGCAGCTCGCCCACGCGGGCGCGGGGCCTCTGTTGCAACGGGACTATTGGTGCATCATCCGCGCGCCGCGCGTCGGCCCCGCCGAGTTGATCGCCACGCTCCGCCGGCACTTCGCCGCCTTCGCGCCGGACGAATTGGTGGTCTTCTTCCCGCGCGACGGGCGCTCGCTCGAATCGGGCGACGAGATCGACCTGCGCATCGCCGGCGCCGGACCCGCCCGCGTGCGCGTCATCCACGTCGACCGGCAGAGCTTCACCCTCGGCACCCTCGCCGGCCATCCCGAGGCCGGTCGCATCACCTTCGGCAGCTACCACGACGACCACGGCGAGCTGATCTTCCACATCCGCAGCCATGCACGGTCCAAGAGCCGGCTGCGCCGTGCCGGCTTTCTGGCGGCGGGCGAGGTCATGCAGACGAGCGCCTGGAGCGAGTTCGTCAATCGCGTGGCGGTCGCCTTCGGGGAGGGACCGAAGGGATTCATCCACGCCGAGACCAAGCGCCGTCCCGACGAGCCGGAACCGCTCGAACGCAACGCGCCCACCTACCATGCGGTCGACTGATCGCGTGCCGAGCTGGCGCTTTCTACGCGGATGGGATCGCACGGCGATCGATCGCGCGCTCGTGGCGGCGGCGGGGCTCCCTCGCAACTTCGATCCCCGGCCCGGCTCGCTCGCGGGCGATGACTTTCGCCACGTGGGCTCGCAGGCACAGGTGGCCGTCGAGCCGCCCGGTCCGCCGGTGCCCGGCGGCGCCTTCGAGCGCCTGTGGGAAGCCGTGACCCGCTTCGAGCACTCCGACCCCCGCATCGTCGTCGCGCATTGCGCGCCCGAGGCAGCGCTGCGCGGCCGCAACGCCCTGCTCGAGATCAAGGTTCTCGGCCTCCGCTACCTCTGCCCGGTGCGGATCGTCGCGACGCGCGCGCACGCCGACGCGCGGCGCACGCTGCGGGCGATGGCCATCGACACGCTCGAGGGCCATCTCGAGCGCGGACGCGAGTGGTTCCTCCTGTCCAAGGATCACGCGAGCGGCGCGGTCCGCTTCCGGCTGCAGGCCGCCTGGCGCCCCGGCGATTTCCCCAACGCCTGGTCGCACGCGGGCTTTCTCTTGCTCGCGCGGCACTACCAACGTGCATGGCATCGACTCGCCCATCTGCGCATGCGCCGCATCGCCGCCGGCCTCGCGCCGCATCTGCAAAACGGCGATGCCATCTTGCACGAAGGGGCGCCGATGCCGGCCGAGCCGATCCTCCTGTACGCCGGTCGTCGGCCCCCGCGCGACGTCGAGGTCGAAGGGGAAGAGGGGGGTATGAAGGCCTTGCAAGCGATCCGGCCCGTGGTTTCCGGCGCGCTCGTCGGTCTGCGCAGCCTCGCGGGGCCGGCGCTCGTGCTGCAGAAAAGCGGTCGCGCGCCGCTCGTGTCCCGGGCGCTTTCCTGGCTCGCCTGGGCCGAGGTGATCGCCGACAAGCTGCCGGGCATGCCGGCTCGCACCCGACCTCTCTCCCTGCTGGCGCGTGCCGTCTCGGGCGCCTTCGTGGCGAGCGCGGGCGGGGGGGATCGGAAAAGCCGCATCGCCCGCGGCCTCGCCGGTGCCGGCAGTGCGGTCCTCGCCGCTCACGGAGTCTACGCCGTGCGCATGCGGGCCGCGCGCCGCGCGCCGTGGCTCGGAACGCTCGTCGCGCTCGGCGAAGACGCCCTCGCATTCTTCGCGCAGCGCAGCGTCCTCGCACGGAGGTCGCTTCGGTGAGGTGACATTCCGGAAGACCGCCCTCATCGTCTCGGTGAGGCCGGCAAGAGCGCAGGCCAGGCCGGCGAGGCGGTCGGAAAGACCGCAGCGTCGGTGGGCGAGGAAGGGAGCGGCGGCGTCGACGCCGCACGCGAGGCAACGGGAAATCCCAACGGTCAGGGGGAAAGCGGCATGGGTGAGGAGAGAAGGGAAACGGTGAACTTCGAGACGCTGAAGAACGATCTCGTCAAGGTCGCGCAGGACCTCGGCGAACTGATCAAGGAGGGCCTCGGCGAGCCCGGCGGCAAGGGGCTGCTCGGTCAGCTCTCCCGCATCTCGGAGGGCCTGCAAGAGTGGAAGCAGGAACAGGAGGCGAAGAAGGCGGCGAAGAAGGGCGAGGGCGGCGAGCGCGGAAAGGAGGCCAAAGCCAAGTCGCCCGAGGAGTCCGAGGACGAGGAAGAGGAGGAGCCTTCCGCATCGGAGGAGGAAGGCGGACCAGAAAACCTTTTCGACGGCAGCGAGGAGAGCTTCGAGAAGTGGAAGCTCGTCGGCTCCGGCAACATCTCCTGCGAGGAGAAGGTGATGCATCTCGAGGCCGGCGACGACCTCGGTCTCGCCTACTTCGAGCCGAAGACCTTCGACGCGGGCGTGCTCGGCATGCAGTTCTGCCCGGAGAGTCCGGATTGCGACGCCGCGGTGGCCGTCCGCTTCCGCAATCCGACGGAGCCGGTCCCGGATCGCGACGATCCGGAAACCCGGTACAACTACGACAACGCCGCCTACGTGGCGGCGCACACCGGCTTCTCCGTGAACCTCGGGAGCGAGCGGCCGGGGATGGAGCCGGGGACCTTCGAGGGCGTGCTGATCGGCGACGCGCCGGGCGCGCAGGCCCACCCGGAGCGCGGTGAGGTCCGCCCGGGCGAGTGGAATGAGCTCGAGGTGGAATTCGACAACGAATGCTTCGCGGTGCGCCTCAACGGAAAGCCGACCGCGCGCTTCGTCAACGTGGATTCCTACCGCGGCAAGACCTCCGAGGAGGATCCGTCGTGGGGCTACGTCGGCGTCCTTATGCGCAAGGGGCGCATGCGGCTGAAGGACGTCCGCTTCGAGGTGCGGGAGGCCAGTGCCGCGGAGGAGGAGGAGCCGACCGAGAAGGAGGCGAAGCCGTCCGAGGGAAAGGAGCAGGAGGCAAACCCTTGAGCGATGCGGACGAGGCGCGCCTGCGCCGGTCCGTCGTCATCGCCGGCGGCCTGCGCGCGGGCGCGCTTCGCCTCTCCGAGTCGCAGGACGCCGAGGTGCGGCGCGGCAGGTGGACGAGCCATCGCCGCGGCCTTCCTCCCGGAGGAGCACGACGAGGCGTCACGCACCACGACGTGGAGGTGGGCATCCGCATCGAGGGCGACGCCCGCACCGACTGAATCTCAGTGGCGCAGGGCGCGAAGCAGGAGGCGACGCTCCGCGGCGGCGACGTTGCGGCGCGTCGCCTCCACCGCATCCGGGCTGACGGAGATCGAGTCGATCCCCCATTCGACCAAGCGCTCCGCGTAGTCCGCGTGCACCGAGGGTGCCTGTCCGCAGATGGAGACCGTCATCCCGGCGCGGTGCGCCCTGCGGATGATCGCGCGGATCGCCGCCAGCACGGCGGGGTCGCGCTCGTCGAAGAGCGGCGCGAGCGTGCGGTTGTCGCGGTCGACGCCGAGCACGAGCTGGGTGAGATCGTTGGAGCCGATGGAGACGCCCGTCGCCCCGAGCCGCGCGTAGGCGGGCAGCCAGTGGATCACGGAGGGCACCTCCGCCATCACCCACAGCTCCATCCGCCGTCCCGGCTCGAGCCCCGCGTCCCGCACGATCTCCCGGCATC
>DATGOH010000110.1:0-6969 GCA_035306165.1 Ferdinandcohnia sp. | reverse complement strand
CCCGCAGAGCCGGCAGAAGTGGTGCAGAAGGGTCGCGCCGGGGCGGAAGTTGTAGGTGGAGAGGGCGTCTTCACCGGCGAGGAGGCGAAAGGCACGCTGGGGGATGGTGGTGCCCCACCAGCGGGCCTTCGTGCAGATCGTTGCCGCCTCGAGGGGATCCGCAGCTCGATCCTCCGGCTCGGTGGGGAGAGCGGACCGACCTTCGAGGCGGTGCGCGCACTCTCCGAGGCATGCGACGAGCGCGTGTCCGTCCGCTTCGCCTACATCGGCCGCGCGAAGGAGCCGAGCCGGCGCGCCGTGGAACCGCACCGCCGCGGCGTTTCGCTCGCCTTGACGGCTTCGCCCTCGCGGGGCTAGCTTGCCGCGCCTATGTTGACCTTCCAGGACCTCATCCTGACCTTGCAGGGCTACTGGGCCCGCCAGGGCTGCCTGATCGGCCAGCCGTACGACGTGGAGGTGGGGGCGGGGACGATGAACCCGCAAACCTTCCTCCGCGTGCTCGGGCCGGAGCCGTGGAAGGTCGTCTACGTGGAGCCCTCCCGGCGCCCTGCGGACGGCCGCTACGGGGAGAACCCCAACCGCCTCTACCAGCACCACCAGCTCCAGGTGGTGCTCAAGCCTTCGCCGCAGGACGTGCAGGAGCGCTACCTCGGCTCGTTGAAGGCGATCGGCATCGATCCCGCCGAGCACGACATCCGCTTCGTGCACGACGACTGGGAGGCGCCCACCCTCGGGGCCTGGGGGCTCGGCTGGGAGGTGTGGTGTGACGGGATGGAGATCACCCAGTTCACCTACTTCCAGCAGGCGGGCGGCATCGAGCTCTCGCCGGTGAGCGTGGAGCTCACCTACGGTCTCGAGCGCATCGCCATGTACCTGCAGAACAAGGAGGACGTCTTCGAGATCGAGTACGCGCCGGGCATCAGCTACGGCGAGGTCTTCCGCCCCAACGAGGTGGAGATGTCCACCTACTCCTTCCAGGCCGCCGATCCCGAGACGCTCTTCCGCCTCTTCGAGACCTACGAGGCCGAGTGCAAGCGCCTGCTCGAGGCGAAGCTTCCGCTGCCGGCGTACGACTTCGCCCTCAAGTGTTCGCACACCTTCAACACGCTCGACGCGCGCGGAGCGATCAGCGTGACCGAGCGCCAGGGCTTCATCCTGCGGGTGCGCAACCTCTCGCGCGCCTGCGCCACCCAGTATCTCGCCCGCCGGGAGGAGCTGGGCTTCCCGCTCCTCGCGTCGGCCTGGGCGAAGGAGGAGGGCCGGGATGCGGCGTGATCTGCTCCTCGAGGTCGGCACCGAGGAGATCCCCGCGGCCTTCTTCCCGCGGTGTCTGGACGACCTCGCCCGCCTCGTGATCGAGGGCCTCGACGAGGCCGGGCTCGCCCACGGCGCGGTGCGGACGCTGGGAACGCCGCGGCGGCTCGCCGTCCTCGTGCACGAGGTGGCCGAGCGGCAGGCGGACCGCGTGGTGGAGGAGATCGGCCCGCCGGTCCGCGTCGCCTTCGACGCGGAGGGCCGGCCCGCCAAGCCCGCGGAGGCCTTCGCCCAGAAGGTGGGCGTGCCGGTGGAGGCGCTCGAGCGCAAGACCACCCCGAAGGGCGAATACGTGGCCGCCACCATCGAGGTGAAGGGCCGTCCCGCCGAGGAGCTCCTTTCCGACATCCTCCTCTCCGCGCTGCGCGCCCTCCCGTGGAAGAAGAGCATGCGGTGGGGCAGGGTGCAGGAGGCCTTCGCCCGGCCCATCCACTGGATCCTGGCGCGCTTCGGCACCGCGGTCGTCCCCTTCGCCTTCGCCGGCGTGACCGCGGGCGGGAGCACGCGCGGCCACCGCTTCCTCGCCAACCGGGAGATCGAGATCCCCGAGCCCTCCGCCTACGTGGATCGGCTGCGGGAGGCCGAGGTCCTCGTCGACCCCGCCGAGCGGCGGGAGACGATCCTCCGCCTCGCGCGCGAGGCCGCCGCGCAGGCGGGCGGGCACCTCGTGCAAGACGAGGCGCTTCTCGACGAGATCACCTGGCTCGTCGAGCTTCCCGTTCCCGTGGTGGGTGGATTCGACGCCTCCTACCTCGATCTTCCGCGGGAGGTCCTGGTCTCGGAGATGCGCGAGCACCAGAAGTACCTCGCCGTGGCCGAGGCGAGCGGCGAACGCCTCCTTCCGCGCTTCGTCGCCGTGGCCAACACGCGGGTGCGCGATCCGGAGGTGGTGCGCCGTGGCTTCGAGCGCGTGCTGCGCGCGCGGCTCGCGGACGCGCGCTTCTTCTTCGACGAAGATCGGAAGACCCCGCTCGCCGACCGCGTCCCCGAGCTCGGCCGCGTCACCTTCCAGCAAAAGCTCGGCTCCGTGCTGGAGAAGGTGGAGCGCATCCGCCGCCTCGGCGGCTACCTCGCGGAGCAGTTCGAGCTTCCCCCGCCGGCGCGTGCGCACGTCGACCGCGCGGCCACGCTCTGCAAGGCCGACCTGGTCACGGGCATGGTGGGCGAGTTCCCGGATCTGCAAGGCGTGATGGGGCGCGAGTACGCGCTGGCGAGCGGCGAGCCGCCGGAGGTCGCGCGCGCGATCTTCGAGCACTACCTGCCGCGCGGGCTCGGCGACGCCCTCCCGCAGAGCGATCCGGGGGCCGTGGTCGGGCTGGCCGACCGCATGGACACCATCGCCGGCATCTTCGGCATCGGCAAGCCGCCCACCGGCGCCGCCGATCCCTTCGGCTTGCGGCGTGCCTGCCTCGGCATCATCCGCATCGTGCTCGACAAGGGATTCCGCTTCTCCCTGGGCGCGTTCGTCGACCGGGCCCTCGACGCCCTCGCCGACAAGATCACCGTGGAGCGCTCGAGGCTGCGGGCGGAAATCCTCGACTTCTTCGCCGGTCGCCTGCGCAGCCACTTCGTCGAGGCGCATCCGGCGGAGCTCGTGGAGGCGGTCCTCGCCTCCGGCTTCGACGATCTGGCCGAGTTCCGCGCCCGGCTCGAGGCGGTGGCGACGCACTTGGGCGACGAGAGCTTCCGCGGGTTGGCCGAAGGCTTTTCGCGCACCAACATCGTGGAGAAGGCCGAGTTCACGCCCGGGCCGGTGGACGCCGCGCGGTTCGAGGCCGAGGCGGAGCGGGAGCTCTTCCACGCCTTCGAGCAGGTGCGCGCGCAGGTGGCCGCCAGCCTGGAGAGCGGCGACTTCTCCGAGGTGGTGCGCATCTTCACCCGGCTCCGCCAGCCGCTGGACCGCTTCTTCACCGAGGTGATGGTGATGGTCGAGGAGCCGGCGTTGCGCGAGAATCGCCTGAGGCTCCTCGCCGCCATCCGCTCGCTCTTCGGGCGCGTGGCGGACTTCGGGAGGATGGACCTGCGGAAGGCGGCGGCATGATGCGTCTTCGCACGCTCGGTCTCGCGCTGCTCCTCGTCGCTTGCGCCCAGCCGTTGGAGAAGGGCGACCCCCTTCCCGCCGCCCGCTTCCACTTTCCGACCGGCGTCGCGCTGACCCCGGAGCGGCCAGACCTTCCGCAGCGGCTGCTGGTCGTCTCCTCGAACGTCGATCTGCGCTACCGCTCGGGCCTGGTCCACGCCTTCGACCGCGAGGCGCTCGATGCGCTGATCGACGAGGCCGTCGCCGCCTGCGAGGGGGAGGACTGCCCGATCCCCCACGTCATGGATCTCGCGCCCGCCCTGGTGGGCGGGGTGGAGATCGGGGATCTCGCCGGCGAGATCGCCGCGGTCGCGCTGGAGAGGGAGGGGCTTCCCCCGGTGCGCGCCTTCGTGCCGGTGCGGGGGACGGGCTCGGTGGTCGCCGTCGACCTCGACGACGAGGGCATCCGCTGCACCCGGCGCGACGGCCGGTGCATCGACGGCGGCGCCACCTTCCCCCGTGAGGATCCCTTCCTGGTGACCACGGGGCTAGGCATGGTCTTCGTGGGCCACGCCACGCTCTTTCGGCGCAGCACCGGCGCGGTGGGCGTGGCGCCGGCCGACGCCCCCTTCTGGGAGACGGGGGGCGGCGTGCTCTCGGCGGTGACGCTGGGGCGCACCGCCATCGGCGGGCTCGCCGTGGGCAACTGCCGCACGGAGGGTGGGCGGGAGCGCTGCACGCTCTTTGCCAGCTCGCGCAGCGCCGCGGATGCGCAACGCATCTTCGCCTTCGACTTCGCGCAGAACGCCTTCCCTCTCACACCGATCTTCTCGCGCAACCTCGCGCCGGCGCAGGATGGCATGGACTCGCGGGGCCTGGCGATCTCCCCGAGCCGGCCGCGCGCCTACCTGGCCCAGCGCGGCCCCGATGCGCTGGCGATCGTCGACGTCTCGCGCATGCCCGACCTCCCGTCGGACGGCTGCGTCGTTCCGGAGGACGTGGAGATCCCGGATGGCGAGGCCTGCCCCGACCTCCCTGGTCCCACCGGCGAGCCGCCGCGCTTCGCCACCGTCGCGCTCAGCCCGGCGCCGCTGCGGCCCTTGGTGCCGGCGGTCATCGAGCGGACCACACCCGAGGGGGAGAGCCGCGATCTCGTCGTGCTCGCCACGGAGCGCGAGCTGGCCTTCTACGACGCCGAGACGGCGGCGCTCGTGGGCAACGTCGAGAACGTGGGGCGGGGCGTGTCCGGCATCGCCATCGCACCGAGGGGGGAGGGCGTCCGGCTCTACCTGCCGCTCTTTGGCCGGTCGATCCTCACCGTCGTCGACGTCCCCGACCTCTTCCGACCCCAGACCGCCCGGGTGGTCGCGCGCCTGGGCCCGCCGCGGGAGGAGGATTGATGCGCCGCCTCGTCCCGCTCTTGCTTCTGCTTTGCGCCTGCGACGAGCAGGTCATCCCGCCCTTCGGCGATCTGCACAACCCCGTGGCGGTGGCGGTCCACGTGCCCACCCGCCGCGTCCTCGTCGCGTCCGAGGATCGCGACGAGTTGCGCGTCTTCGACCTGGGCGACGAGGCGTTCCTCCCCGCACCCGCCGTGTCCTTCCCGCTCTCGGTGCCCACGGTGCCGACGCCCCGCCTGCTCGGCGCCGGCCAGCGCTTCGTCTTCGTGGTGTCCGCGGCCGACGGTTCGGTGGCTTTCGTGGACACGGAGGTCCCGCCCGGCGCCTTCGGCCCCCGCAGCGTGGACGACGCCGAGGGGCGGCCGATCACCGTCGCCACGGGCCTCGCGCCGACCGCGGCGGTGGCCTTCACGTCCCTCCACCCCTACGGCCCCGGGGAGCTTCGCGACCATTTCCTCGTGGCCGGCCTGCTCCCCGACGGCTCGGGCGGGCGGATCGTCGCCGTGCGTCCGCCCTTCGACGGGGCGGAGCCGGAAATCCTCTCCTCCCTCGACCTCCCCGGCATCCTGCCCGCGGGCATCGCGATCGAAGACGGCTACTTCGCCGGCGACGTGCCCGACTGCCGCGCCGTGGCCATCGCCGACGTCCGCCAGAGCCCCGCGCATCGCCCCGGCGTCTGGCTGGGCCGGGTGCGGGTGCGCACCGACGGCAGCCTCGCGCTCGAGGGTCCGCTGGAGCGGATCGAGGTGGAGGTGGAGGTCGTCCTGCCCGACGGCTCCACCGAGCGCCGCGTCGCGCCCGTGCGGGCGGTCGCCTTCGCGCCGGTCCACTTCGACCAGAAGCTGCGCGCGGCGGTGGCGGATGCGCCGTGCGCCTTGCGCACGGGGCGGCTGTTCGCGGTGCTCGATCGGAGCTATTGCGAGGGAACCGCCTCCTGCCCGAACTTCGCGGCCATCGACCTACCCTCGGGCGCGCTCGCCCGCGACGAGACCACGGGCGGGGAGGCGGCCTACGAGCTTCCCGCCGCGCCGATCGGCGTGCTCGCCCTGGATGGACCGATCACGGTGCGCGGCGCGCGCATCGATCGCGTCGATCCCGAATCCGATCCGCCGCAGCTGCGGCCGATGGAGCCGGGGCCGCTCCGCTCGCTGGTCCTCGTCTCCTCCTCGGACGGCGGCATCACCTACGTGGCGGGCGGGCTCGGGACGCGCCTCGTCGGCCCCGGTCCCGGCGCGCGCACCGGATCCGATGCGGTCTTCCTCCTCGACGACGACCGCGCCGTTCCCGGCCTCGCGCGGGAAGTGCTCCGCCTCGACCGCCGGGGCACGAGTCTGCCGCGCATCCTCTTCCCGCTCGACGCCCGTCCGCGCACCGAGACGTGGACCGCGGGCTTCGAAATCCCGCTGCCCGGCCTGGCCAACCTCGGCGGGCTTCCCTCCCTCCAGGGCGACGTCTTCCGCCTGCCGTCGGGCAGCCGCCGCAATTTCCTCTCGCCCATCCCGGTCCGGGCTTCCGCGGATCCCGAGGAGGCCGATCGCCTCGTTCCCGTCGGCGTTCTTGGCGTGGAGTGCGACGGCTTCCCCGTCGTGGCCGTGGAGGAGGAGGGCAGGGCGCTGCGCATCGCGCGACCGTCGGACTTCTCCAATCCGCCGGAGTGCCTGGAGAGAGCGCCGGGCTTTTCCGTTCTCCCACCGCGCGGGCGGCCCTGGACGCTCGAGGGGAGCGCCACCGGCTTCGTCGGCCGCCTCCCGGCGGACGAGACGAGCGCGGTGCGCGTCGGCAGCCGGCTGCTCTTCCTCTTCGCGCCGCCGCAGGAGGCGGTCGAGCGCGGCGCCACCTTCGAGTGGCGGACGACCAGCGGCTTCACCTTCTTCCGCCAGGTCCGATCCCGGCTCCAGCTCCCCGCCGCCATGGCCGCGCTCCCGGTGCGGCCGCCGAAGCGCTGGATGGTGGTCGTGGCCTACAGCGGCAGCGACGCCATCGCGGTCATCGATCCCACGAGCCCTTCGGACGACGGCGTGGAGTCCTTCCGCTAGGAGCCTGTTGCGGTAAGCAGCACGAGGATCGACAGAGGCCGGCAGGTGTGATCTCTTAGGGTGTGAGCAAGACGTACCGCCCTTACGACCCGGATCAGGCCTACCTGCTGCCTCCTTCGCCACGGGACTGGCTCCCCGAGGACCATCTGGCCTACTTCATCCTCGACCTCGTGCGCGAACTGGACCTCGGCCCCATCTA
>DATGOH010000109.1:0-18625 GCA_035306165.1 Ferdinandcohnia sp. | reverse complement strand
GGCGAGGAGCCGGCGCTGAACGTGGCCATGGGGGCATTCAGCGTCTTCATGCTCTTCATCGGGTGGGCCGGTCCCCTGGAGATGGGCGCCGCCCGGCCCGAGGGCTTCGCGCGGCGCCTCGTCGGCCTACCGGCGGTGGCGGTCGCCGTCGCCCTGCTGGTCACGCTGCTCCAGGGGGTGTCGTGAAGGTCGATCTCTTCGGGCTTCGCGTCGATGTGATCACCACCGAGCAGACCGTCGAACGCGTGATGCAGGCCTGCGCGGGGGAGGGCGATCCCCTGGTCGTCTTCTCCTGCAACGTGGACATGGTGGTGAAGGCCCACCGCGATCCGGACTTTGGCGCCACGCTCTCCTCGGCGGACATCCTCACCGCGGACGGCATGCCGATCGTGTGGATGGGGAGGTTGCGGGGCCATCCCTTCCCCGAGCGCGTGGCCGGCTCGGAGCTCGTTCCCCGGATCGCCGCGGCCTGCGCCCGCGCGGGACGCAGCGTCTTCCTCTTCGGCGCCGCGCCCGGCGTTGCGGACGCGGCGGCGCGCCGCCTCCAGGCGGACAACCCCGGGCTGCGGGTGGCCGGGACGCTCTCGCCTCCCATGGGCTTCGACCGCGATCCCCTGCTCCTCGAGGAGGCGGTCGAGGCCGTCCGCCGCGCGTCGCCGGACGTCCTCTTCGTCGCGCTCGGCGCGCCGAGGCAGGAGCGCTTCATCCAGGCGCAGAAGGCGCGGCTCGGCGCCAAGGCCATCCTCGGGATCGGCGGGAGCCTCGACATGCTCGCGGGGCGGGTGCGGCGCGCGCCGCGCTTCGTGCAGCGCATCGGCGCCGAATGGCTGTGGCGCCTCGCCCAGGAGCCGCGGCGGCTCGCGCGGCGCTACCTGGTGGAGGATCTCGCCTTCTTCCCGATCGCCTGGGCCGAGCTGCGCAAGGGAAGGCGATGAAGCCGCGGATCCTCTTTCTCACCACGGAGCTTCCCTGGCCGACCGACGGCGGCGGCAAGCTGCGCACGGCGGAGACGCTCGCCTGCTTGCTGCACTTCGCCGAGGTGCGCGTGCTCTCCGTCTCCGAGGCATCCGACGCCTCGGCGGATGCACGTGCCCTGCAACGGGCCCTGCCCGGGCTCGGGGTGGAACCTCCGATTCCCCATCCGGTGCGGATCCGTCGCCGCCCGCTCTTCCTCGTGCGCACGGCCGCCGTCCAGCTGCTTCGGCGCGAGCCCTACCTCACGGCGAAATTCGCCAGCGCCACCTACCAGCGGCGGGCGCGGTCGCTCGTCGCCTCCTTCGCTCCGGACCTGATCTGGTGCGATCACCTCAACGTCTTTCCCGCGGCGCGCCGCGTGGCCCGGGAGGCCGGCCTCCCCCTCGTCCTCGACCAGCACAACGTGGAGAGCGATCTCTTCGTGCGCGCCGCGGGAGCGGGGCGCCTCGCTCCGCTGGCGCGGTGGGAGGGGGCGCGCCTGCGCCGCTACGAGGTCGCGGCGCTTTGCGCGGCGGACGCGGTGGTGGCAATCAGCGGCGAGGACGCCGCGCGCTTTGCCGAAATGAGCGGGCGGGAGGCGGTGACGATCCTGCCCTCCATGGGCGAGCTCGGCGAGGCGCCCGCGCCTCCGCCTCCCTCGCATCGCGTGGCTTTCCTCGGCACGCTCTCGTGGCCACCGAACGCGGAGGGCGTGGACTGGCTCGCCCGCGAGGTGGCGCAGCGCGCGCCGGAGCTGCGCTTCGTCGTCGGGGGAAGGGGGCTCGCACCGGCGATCGCCCGTCGCGCGCGCGAGGCGGGAATCGAACTCGCCGGCTGGGTGGAGGATCCCGCCGCCTTCTTCCGCGCGGCGGGGACCGCCGTCGTTCCCCTGCGCTCGGGGAGCGGCATCGCCATGAAGCTCCTCGACGCGATGCGCGCGGGCGTTCCCGTGGTCAGCACGCCCTCGGGCGCACGCGGACTGCCCGTGCGGCACGAGCGCGAGCTGCTGATCGCCGAAGACGCCCATTCCATGGCCGAGGCGCTGCGCCGCCTCGCGGCGGACGAGGACCTCCGGCGCCGCCTCGTCGCCGGTGCGTGGGCGTATCTGCAGGCGCACCACGCGCGGCCCGCTCTGGCTTCGCGCTACCGGGAGGTGGTAGAGAGCGCGCGCCGGCGCGTGCAGGGAAGGCGATGAGAACCGAGACCACCGCGAGAACGGCCCAAGCTGCGCCTTTGTCCTTCCGCAAGAACGTCTCCTGGTCGTTCTTCGGGACCATGGCGCACGCGGGGGCGAAGTGGCTCAACCTCGTGGTGCTCGCCCGCCTCGGCGGCGCTGAGACGGTGGGTACGCTGGCGCTCGCCACCGCGATCGTCGCGCCGATCTTCGCGCTCACCAACCTCCAACTCCGTCAGATCCAGGCGACCGACGCCCGCGGCCGCATCTCCTTCTCCACCGTCCTCGGCCTGCGCCTGCTCACCTCCGGTCTCGCGGCCCTGGGCGTGGCGGTCTGGGCGGGCTTTGCCGCGCGCGATCTGGGGCCGGTCGTCTTCTTCGTGGCGCTCGCCCACGCCTTCGAATCCTTGAGCGACGTGGCCCACGGCCGATTGCAGCGGGCCGAGCGCCTCGATCGCGTCGCGCGCGCACAGGCGGCGCACGGCCTAATCGGCCTCGGCCTCCTCGCGGGAAGCTACGCCCTCACCGGCAGCCTGGTCTGGGCCGCCGCGGGCCTCGCGCTGGCCGGTCTCGCCGTCTTCGCGCTGGTGGACCTCCCGAGCCTTCGGCAGATCGGTGGCCTCGCGCGGCCGGCCCTGCCGCGCGACGAGCTGACGGTGCTCTTGCGCAGCGCGCTCCCGCTCGGCGGAACGATGATGCTCGTCTCGCTGCTCGGGCAGTTTCCGCGCTACTTCCTCGAGGGAGCGGCGGGGCGCGGCGAGCTCGGCGTCTTCGCCGCGCTCTACCAGCTCGTGGCCGCGGGGAACCTCGTCATCACCGCCGTCGCACAGGCGGCGAGCCCGCGCCTGGCCAACGCGGCGCACGCTGGCGACCTCCGCGCCTTCCGCCGCCTCGCCGGCCGGCTCTACGCCGTGATCGCCGCGATCTCGCTCGGCGGCATCCTCCTCTCGCTCGTGGCGGGGGAGATCATCCTCCTGCACCTCTTCGGTCCGGAGTTCGCCGGGCGCGTCGACGCCCTGGTCTTGCTGGCGGTGGCGGGTTCGGTCGGGTTTGCGAGCACCGTGCCCGGCTACGGTCTCACCGCGGCCGGCGCCCATGGGGTGCAGCTCCCGCTCTTCGCCGGGATCGCCGCCGTCTCCTTCGCGCTCTGCGCGCTCCTCGTTCCCACCCACGGCATCCGCGGCGCCGCCTTCGCCATGATGGGCACCCATCTCGTACAATGGCTCGCCTCGGAGGCCATCCTGCGGGCCCGGCTGCGGCGGCTCGGCGCCGCGGCGACCGGGAGGACGCCATGAAGCGCGTCTTGCACGTGGTGATGACCATGGACACGGGAGGGGTGGAGAACTGGCTCCTCCACGTCGTCCGCCGCCTCGACCCGACGCGCATCCGCTTCGAGTTCGCCGTGGCGACGGGGCAGGGCGGGGCCTACGTGGAGGAGATGGAGGCGCGCGGCGCACGGGTCCACTTCCTGGGCTGCGGCCGCGACCCTGTTCGCCTCGCCTCCCGCCTGGCGCGCCTTCTTCGCCGCCACGGCCCCTACGACGCCATCCACGGCCATCTCCACCACGTCAACGGCGTCGTCGGCTGGGTGGGGGCGCGGGCGAAGGTTCCTCTCCGCATCGCCCACTCGCACCTGGACACCTCCTACTTCGACGCGCGCGGCGGGCCGGTGCGCGCCTTCTACCGGCGGGGCCTACGGCGCATGATTCAGCGCTACGCCAACGTCCATCTCGCGGTGAGCGCGCGGGCCGCCGATTCGCTCTTCGGCCTCGGCTGGAGAGACGATCCGCGCGTTCGCATCCTCCCCTGCGGCCTGGACTACTCCCGTTTCTCGGCGCTGCCCGACAAGGCCGAGGCGCGGCGGCGCGTCGGCCTGCCCGCAGACGCGGTCGTCTTCGGCAGCATCGGTCGGCTCGAGGTGCAGAAGAACCACGCCTTTCTTTTCGACGTGATGGCGGCCCTCCGCGCGCGCCTCCCCGACGCGCGGTTGGTCCTCGTGGGGAAAGGATCGCTGGAGGCCGCCCTTCGAGCCCGCGCCCGCGCGCTCGGCCTCGCCGAGCAGGTGCTCTTCGCCGGCGCGCGCGACGACGTGCCGGAGCTCTTGGCCGCCATGGATCTCTTCCTCTTCCCCTCGCTCTTCGAGGGCCTCGGTCTCGCGCCCATCGAGGCGCAGGCGGCGGGCATTCCCTGCCTGATCTCGGACCAGGTGCCGAGCGAGGTGATCCTCTTTCCGGATCGCGTCCGCGCGCTTCCCCTCGGCGACGCCGCGCGCTGGGCGGCACACGCCCTGGAGCTGCTCGGACTGCCGCGGCTCGAGGGCGCCGCCGCCGCGGTGGAGGCGAGCCCCTTCGGCATGGAGGCGCACCTCTCGGCCCTGCTCTCCGTCTACGACGCCGCCCCGCGCGCGAGGAGGGTCGTATGAATCGTCACGCCCGCAGCCTCGGCATCGCCGCGGCCGTCTCCGACGCGGTCCTCTTGGTCGCGGCCTATTTCGGCGCCTACGAACTCCGTTACCGGATGGGATGGCTCCCCGGCCTCCTCGCCTGGGACCGCTACCTTCTCTTGCCGCTTCTCGCGATCCCGACCTGGTTGCTCTTCGGCGTGCTGCTCGGCCTCTATTGGGGCGAGCGGCGCGCCTTCTCCCGCGACGCCGTCGCGCTCGCCTGGACGGCGGTGGGCACGGCCATCGTCCTGGCCGCGGCCGCCTTCCTCCTCAAGCAGCAGCACCAGAGCCGTCCCCTCGTGGTGCTCTACCTCGCCTTCGCCTTCTTCCAGGCGCTCGCACTGCGCGGGATCGTCCGGCTGCTTTTGCGCCGGCGCGGGCTGACGCGAAGGCGCAGCGTGGTGGTCGGGGGCGGGGAGCAGATGGAGGAGGTCTGCCGCGCCCTCGCGGCGCAGCCGGAGGTGGATCTCGTGGGCGCGATCACGCTCCCCGACGCGCCCCCGCCGCCGGGCGTGCGGCACCTCGGCCACCTCGGCGACGCCGAGCGAATCCTTCGCTCCGAGGTGGTCGACGAGGTGGTCTTCGTCATCCCCGGCACGCACCTCGCCGAGGTGGAGCACGCCTTCATCGCCGCCGAGGATCTCGGCCTCGCCACCAAGCTCTCGCTGGGCTTTCTACCGGCGCGCAAGTCGCGGATCGACTACGAGGAGGTCGGGGGCACGCCCTTCCTCGGCTTCACCACCGCGCCCACCCACCCGATCTCCCTCGCGCTCAAGCGCGCCTTCGACATCGTCGTCTCCGCGGTCGCGCTCGTCCTCTGCGCACCGCTCTTCCTCGTCATCGCGATCGCCATCAAGCTCGACAGCCCGGGCCCGGTCTTCTTCGGCCAGGTGCGCAGCGGCCTCAACGGACGCCGCTTCACCCTCTGGAAGTTCCGCTCGATGGTGGTCGACGCCGAAAAGCGGCTCGCGGCCCTGCGCGACAAGAACGAGATGAGCGGACCGGTCTTCAAGATGAAGGACGATCCGCGGGTGACGCGGGTGGGGCGCTTCCTCCGCCGCACGTCGCTCGACGAACTGCCGCAGTTCTGGAACGTCCTCGTCGGCCAGATGAGCGTGGTCGGCCCGCGGCCGCCCCTGCCTTCGGAGGTGGACCGCTACGAGCGTTGGCACCGGCGTCGACTCTCCGTGAAGCCGGGCATCACGTGCATCTGGCAAGTGAGCGGCCGCAACGAGATCGACTTCGAGGATTGGATGAAGCTCGACCTCGCCTACATCGATCAGTGGTCGCTCTGGCTCGACATCAAGATCGTGCTGCGCACCATCCCCGCCGTGATCTTCGGCCGCGGCGCGCGCTAGGAGTGGCGCCGGACGGGAGGTCCGCGTCGCCCGGGAGCCTTGTTGACGAGGCGCGTCAAACAGAAGGCTTTACCTCGGCGTGCATCTCTGCCTAGCATTTCGCACACCGTATCGGCGTGGCGGGCATGCGCCCACTTCCGTCCCGGCTTCGTTGGGGAGGCCGCGGAGAAGGGCGTCGTGTCTTGCCGCAGGCATGACACGATTGCCGCGGTCCTACCACGGCTGTCAGGGTGGGATCCGTGCCGCGTCTCCCATGTAAAGGGGGGGAATTCTAGAAATTTTCCAATGATGCGGGCAGGGGTGCGGAGGCCCGCTCGCCTGGCACGAAGTTCGCATGTGGGAGGGGCGAACGCTCTGCTGCCAGGCGGCCGCAGGCTGGATCCTCCGGATCGCCGCGTCCTTCCCGGCCGGAGCGTTCCCCGGAATCTTCCGGGTGCCCGCGCCGAAAGGCCCGTGCGTTCGCCCGTACGACCTTTCGGGAGCCCATCACGTGGCCGCTGCGGCGAGCACCCCGCCACGCCGGACGGTGCGCAGCGAGCTTCCCCCCTCCTTCTCGGTCTGGCAGATCGACCCCGTCACGGAGATCGCGTTCGCAAAGGGGCAGGGCGGGCGGTCGAACGCTCGTCTTTTCGCCCGCTTCCCGGGCTTCGGTCGTCTTTACTCCCCCCGGGGCGCCCGTTAGACTCCGCCGTCTGGGCTGTCGACTGGGAGGTTGGATTGCGCCCGGCTTCGATACGAGGGCGGAGACTTCGCCGCACCGAATCGCTCCGCCGGCTGGTGCGGGAAACCGAGCTGGTTCCCCACGACTTCATCCATCCGCTCTTCGTGGAGGAGGGGAGCGGCCTGCGCCGGCCCGTGCCCTCCATGCCGGGGGTTTTCAACTTCTCGGTGGACACCGCGGTGGAAGAGGCGCGACGGGCGCGGGCGCTGGGCATCGACGCGGTGCTCGTCTTCGGCATCCCGCCCACCAAGGATCCGGAAGGCAGCCCGGGATGGGATCCGGAGGGGGTCGTCCCGCGGGCCATCCGGGCGATCAAGGAGGCCGTCCCCGACCTGGTGGTGATTGCCGACGTCTGCCTCTGCGAGTACACCGACCACGGCCACTGCGGCGTGCTGGTCGATGGCGAGGTGGACAACGACCGCACCGTTCCGCTCCTCGCCCGCACGGCGGTGGCCTATGCCCGCGCCGGTGCGGACGCGGTGGCGCCTTCGGACATGATGGATGGCCGGGTGGCGGCCATCCGCGCCGCGCTGGACGAGAGCGGATTCGGGATGACCAGCATCCTGAGCTACGCGGTCAAGTACGCCTCCGCCTTCTACGGTCCCTTCCGCGACGCCGCGCAGAGCACGCCCCGCGCGGGGGATCGGCGCGGATACCAGATGGATCCCGCCAACCTGCGCGAGGGAATCCGGATGGCGCGGCGGGACGTGGCCGAGGGTGCGGACTGGATCATCGTGAAGCCGGCGTCCACCTATCTGGACGTCCTCCGGGAGGTGCGCCGCGCGGTGGATGTGCCGGTGGTCGCCTACCATGTCTCCGGCGAGTACGCGATGCTGGAGGCCGCCGCGGCCAACGGATGGATCGACGGGGAGCGGGCGATGCTCGAGGTGCTGACCTCGATCAAGCGCGCGGGTGCCGATCGCATCGTCACCTATTACGCGCCGAAGGCCGCCGCGCTCCTCGGTGGGGTACGGAGCTAGGATGGCGGCGAATGGGCAGAGGGCGGCGCGGCGCGGTGGATCGCCGTATCCGAAGGCGGATCTCAGCCCGCGGCTCGTGGGCAAGGCCATCGATCTCCTCCTCGCCTACCTGCTCGCTTGGATCGTTCCCCACGTGGGGCCGCTGGCGGGGATGGCGTACCTCCTCGTGGCCGATGCCATCCACAACGGCCAGTCGATCGGCAAGCGGCTGATGGGGATCAAGACCGTGCACATCCCCACGCGCTCGCCGGCGACGCCGATCCACTCGGCGGTGCGCAACCTCCCCACCTCGCTGGCCTTCGCGCTCACCCTCAATCCGGTGCTCGCGTTGGTCGCAGGTCCGATCCTGGCCTTCGAGGCCTACATGGCCTTCAGCGATCCACTCGGGATCCGCATCGGCGACATCTTCGCCGACACCCAGGTGGTGGATGCGAAGGTGCCCCTCGAGACCCCCGTCGCCATGGACCCGATGGTGCGTGCGCGGCATGGGATCGCCGGCGGGGAGATGGGCGAGGCGGCGGAGGCGCGGACCCAGGGCTGAGCGCCGGGGCGAGGGGCGCGCGAGGGAGGGCGGGAGATGATGACGGGCACGCGGAGGTGGTCCAACCTCACCTTCGTCCTCCTCTTCCTCGCCGTCTTCGTCCTCTTCCTCTACGTCGTCGGTGCCTTCCTCCTGCCGGTGCTTCTCGCCGCCTTCGTGGTGGCGCTCCTCTATCCGCTCAACGACTGGCTCGCCCGCCGTTTCGGCGGTCGACGACGCGCCGCCTCCTTCGTCTCCACGGTGGTGATCTTCCTTCTGGTCGTGCTCCCCTTGGCGGGGCTCCTCTACCTCTTCGTCGACCAGGCGGTGGCGCTCGTCGGCGAGATCGAGAAGGCGCTCGGGCCGGAGGGATTCGGATCGCTACTGCACGGGGAGGTGCCGGAGTTTTTCGCGCCGGTGGCGGAGTGGTTCGAGCGGCTGCGCGTCGGCGAGCAGCTTCGCGGGGCGCTGGCCGGGATCGGGACGTCGCTTGCGCGCTCGGCGGCGAGCGTGGTCGGCGCGACCGCGAACCTCGTCATCGGCCTCTTCATGCTCTTCGTCTCCATCTATTACTTCTTCGCCGACGGCCACGTGATCGTGGAGGAGATCCTGGCGTCGCTCCCCCTCGATCGCCGCTACTCCGAGCGGTTCTTCCTCGAGGTGCGGCTCGTGTCGCAGGCGATGATCGGCGTCAACTTGCTCGCCGGCCTCATCCAGGGCGCGCTCGGCGCCGTGGGCTTTCTCATCGTCGGTCTGCCGAGCCCGGTGGTCTGGGCGGCGCTGATGGCGCTGTTCTCCTTCGTCCCGGTGGTGGGGACGGGCGCGATCTGGTTTCCCGCGTCGATGTACCTCCTGATCACGGGAAGGATCGTGGCGGGCCTCTTCTTGCTGGGGTGGGGCGTCGTGGTGGTGGGGACCTCGGACAACCTCCTGCGCCCGCTCCTCGCCAAGGGGCGGATGGACCTTCACCCGCTCTTGATCTTTTTGACCATCTTCGGGGGCATCGCCGCCTTCGGCGTCCTCGGCGTGATCCTCGGACCCATGATCGGCTCGGTCTTCATGGCCATGGTCCGCATCTGGAAGAAGGACTTCATCCCGCGGCTCTGGGCGGAATGAGGCGCGCCCGCGCGGGGCGTCCGGCCCCTTGCATTCTTTTTCGCCTGGGTTAGATCGGCGTCGCCATGCCGATCTACGAGTACGTTTGCTCCTCTTGTGAGGCGAAGCTGGAGATCATCCAGAAGATGAGTGACCCCGCTCCCGAGAGCTGCCCCACCTGCGGCGCGAAGCAGACCATGGCGCGCCAGGTGAGCCGCTCGAGCTTTCACCTCAAGGGAGGGGGCTGGTACGCCGACCTCTACAGCTCGGTTCCGAAGGACAAGAAGGAGAAGAAGGAGTCCTCGTCGTCCTCGTCCTCGGCGAGCAGCGCCGAATCGGCTTGAGGGTTCGATCCCGGAGCCCGTCGAGGCGACCGACCGAGGACGGCGGCTTCCTCGTGCGCGCGCCCCCGGTGCGTCGCTGCAATGGGCTCCTTCACGGCACCCCCGCTCGGAACATCGGTAGGCGCAGCGACGAGGGACGCGCCCGGCCCCAGCCCCGGCCGCCGTTGCGGCAGGACGGTTCCTCCGCCAGGCTCCTACCGCCGATCCGGGCGGGGGTTTCGCATGCGCGGCGGGCGCAGCCGCCCATGGCCGGGATGACGCGGCCGCGTCGGCGCGAGCGGGATGCCCAGCCGACGCGCCGCGACGGCCAGGAGGTCGAAGGCCTCCGTCGCCCATCGCCACAGCCCGCGGTCGATCCCCTCCTGGCGCCGCACCATCTCGAGCAGGACCTCGGGGGCCTGGATCTTCTCGTCCAGGGGGAGGGTATCCACGCGCTCGCGGAGTTCGTGGGCCGCGGCCTGCCGCACCTCGCGGTACACGCCGAGCGCGCGGAGGCGATCCTGCTGGCGGAAGAGGAGGGCGAGCCGAGCGGAGAGCTGCGTCTCGGCGAGGATGTCGGCCCGCGCCCGCGCCCGCAACTCCTCGACCTCCTCGGCGAGGCCATACGTCTGGATGAGGCGTCGGAGCTCCCGGGGCGAGAGCTTCCACGCGCGCGCCACGGGACGGTCGAAGCCGCGCTCGCGGCGGAGGAGGGTGCGCAGCCGGTCGCGCTCGATGCGGCGTCGCTGCTCTTCGATCTGGTGGCGCCGCAGCAGCGCCTCGAGGCGCGCGGCGCCGATCGGCCCACCGTCTTCCGCCCAGGCGAGGTTCACGCGGTCGAGGAGAGCGCGGAGGTTGCCGTCGGTCTCACCGACGAGCTGGAGCAGGATGTCGGCGCCTTCCGGCGCCTCGAGCTCCTGGATGGGGCGCTTGGCCGGCCGCCCGGAGACGAAGCGGCCGAAGCGCGGTGCGGCGCGGCTGCGGCCGGGGCGCGTCGAAGCCCCGGCCTCCGCGGCCGCTCCCTCGCCGGACGGTGTCTCGGGTTCGGTCCGCGTGGCGGACGGCTCGGCGGTCCTCCGTCGGCGCACGAGGACGGGCGGCGTCTTCGTCGCCTTGCGTCGGCGGCGGATCGGCGTGAGGGGCTTTGCCTCCTCCTGCGCCGGCCGGGCGAGCTGCATCTCGAGCGCTTCTGCGGCCGCTTGCCGGGCCATGGCCAGGTAGGCGCCCGCCTCCTCGAGCGCGGCCGCCTGGTCGGGCGGCATGCCTTCCACCCAGTCCACGAAGGCTTGGGGCGAGAGGGGCGTTGCGGGGGGCTCGCGGGAAGCGGCCATGCGCAGATCGCGTTCTCTCTCCTCCGGGAGGCGAGCGAGGGCGAGGCGCACCTCCTCCGGCGTGGACGGGCGCTTCGCCCGCCGACAGAAGTCGAGCACGGCGGCGACCAGGGAGTCGGAGATCTCCCTGGGGTCGCGAACGAGCAAGCGGCTCATGCGTCCCGCCTCCGGCATGCGCTGCGGCGAGGGATGCGGGACTTTGGGGTGGCTTCTCGCATAAAGTGGGGCAAGATCATGACAATGCGCGCGGGAGTCAAGCGGCGCGAGTTGGCCGAACGGTGACGAGGACGAACGAGGAAAAGACGAGGATCTCCCTTCCCGATTCCCGTCGTCGGGCGACGACGCCCGAGGAGATCCTGAACCGGTACATCGCCAAGCACGGGCTCAAGTCGACGCGGCAGCGCTCCCTCATCCTGGAGACCTTCTACCGGGCGGGGGGCCACCTCAGCGCCGAGGAGCTGCTGGAACTGGTGCGCCAGCAGGACCCGCGGGTCTCGCAGGCGACGGTGTACCGCACGCTCCGCCTGCTCACCGAGTGCGGCCTGGCCGAGGCCCGCAACTTCGGTGGCGACGGGCAGACGCGCTACGAAATCGCCACCGACGATCACCACGACCACCTCATTTGCACCCAGTGCGGGACCATCGTCGAGTTCGAGGACGAGGAGATCGAAGCGCTCCAGGAGAGGGTGGCGCGCGCCCACGGCTTCGAGATGACCCACCACAAGATGGAGCTCTACGGGATCTGTCCCGCCTGCAAGTGATTTCGCCCTCCCCAGACGGCGTCCGGTGACGCAAGATGGGGGCGTGCGAAGGCTCGTGCTCTCGGCGATCGTCTGCGCCTCCCTCCTGGCCGCCTGCCGCGGGAGCGGTCCGCCGGATCCCGTTCGCCTCACGCTCCCCGACGCCCTGACGGGCCAGCCCCACGCCCTCGAGGCGCATCGGGGGCGGCCGCTGGTCATCTTCTTCTTCGCCACCTGGTGCGTCCTCTGCCAGCCGATGGAACCGGCCGTGGCCGAGGCGGCGCACCGCGGCCGGTCCGAGGGCATCGACGTGGTCGCCATCGCCCTGGACATCGAGGGGCGGAAAGTGATCGCGCCCTACGTGATGGCGCTTCGACCACCGTATCCGGTGCTCGTGGGCGGCGATCGGGTGGCGTCCGGCCGCAGCCCGCTCGGCCACATCCCACGGCTGCCCGCGATCCTCATCCTCGACGCCTCCGGGCGCCCGGCCTGGTCCTTCACAGGGCTGGCAGACGCCGACTTCATCCTCGAACGCGCGCGGGAGGTGCGGGGCCGCTGGCCTTGATCGTCCACAAGACGAAACCTTGCTCTCCCGTGCCGGCGCGCGTAGCAAGGAAGTGAGGATCGCTCCATGGGCAAACGGCGCCGACTCCTGCTACTTTCGCTGGGCATCTCGCTCCTCGCCCTGGGCATCGCCCTGGACCCGAAGGGAATCCGGCACACGCTGCGGCTGGCGAAGGAAGCCGAGCGGCTCCGCCAGGAGAACGCGGAGATCGCGGCCAACAACGAGAGACTGCGGGCGCAGCTGCGCCACTTGGCGAACCACCCCGAGGCCCTCGAGCGCGTCGCGCGGGAAGAGCTCGGCCTCGTTTTGCCCGACGAGGTCGTTTTCCTCCTGGAGACGGAAGGTGCCGCCCGGGCTCCATAGGTGGCGCCGGCGGCTGCGGCGCGTGTTCCCGCCGCTTTTGGGCGCCGTGGTCCTGTCCGGCCTCTTCTCCGGCCAGTACGCCTCGCTCGAGCGCCTGCGCCTCGGGTGGAGCCTCGTGTTGGCGGCGCTCGCCCTCGTGGCCGGTGTCCTCTGGTTCGCCATGGTCGACCGGAGGATGCGCGAGCCGGAGCGCAGCGCGTGGCTCGAACTCGAGGTCGGCGGCCTGATGCTCGTGGCCGCCTTCGCCCTCATCGATCCCCACGGCCGATCGGGCAATCCGCTCCACCCCCTCATCTACTTGCTGATGGCCTTCCTCACCACGCCCTCGTCCTACCGCGTGGCTCTGGGGCTGGCGGGACTGGCGATCTTCGTGGAGTCCGCGCTCTTTTTCCTGCGGGGAACCTCCCTCGGGTATTGGTACCACTTGGTCGCGCGGATCTTCTTCCTGCTCGCCTTCGCCTTCTTGCCCAAGCTCGCGCTGGCGATCGAGTCGACGAGCATGCGGATCTCGGGGCAGCAGGAACTCCGCCGGCGCGAGCGGGCGCGTCGCGAGGACGCGCGTCGGTTCCGCCTCGCGGAAGCCGGGAGGTGGGGCGAGTCGGCGCTCGACGAGGAGGCGCTCTGGAGCTTCGCCGCCGTGGCCGAACTCGAAGAGGCGGTGAAGAACACCCTCGAGGTGGCCTCGCTCGCGCTCTCGCCCCGCGCCATCTCCGTTTTCCTCCTCGAGCCCGACGGCGACGCCGATCTCTGGCTCTTCGCCTCGCGCCCCCGCGACGAGTCGACGCTCCGCGCCCGCTTCCCGGCGAAGGACGGTCTGCTCGGCGCTGCGGTCAAACGCGGCGAACCCCTCCGCCTCTGCGGGGATCTGCGCGGCATCGTCTGGTACGACGGGAAGGAGCCCATCCGCAGCGTCCTCATCGTCCCGCTGCGCGACGAGTGGGAGCTGGAACCGGGAGGGAAGGGGAAGCTGCGCGGCCTCTTGGTGGCCGATCGGCTCGAGGCCCGACCGTTCGAAGACGCCGACGAGGAGTTCCTGCTCGCCTGCTCGCGCGAGATCCTCCGCGCCATCGCCAGCGAGTGGGTGATGGTCCAGATCCGGCAGGACCGCGAGCGCGCCGAGAAGTCCTACCGCGCCATCGAAAAGCTGAATCGCGCGACCGAAGTGGAGGAGGTGCTCGACACCGCGATGGAGGAGGTGCGCGGCATCCTCGCCGAGCACGAGAAAGATCTGGTGGCCATCACCACGGTGGAGGTCGACGAGGACGGCCGGCTCTGGCACCGCCTCGATCGGATCTCGGGGCCGCGCGGTCTCGAGAAGATCCAGGGCAAGACCTTCCGCGACGGGAGCTGCCTGATCTCGCAGGCGGTCAAGCACCGAGCCATCCTCCCCAACCGACCTCCGCCGCGCGCCGTGCGGATCTTCGGCGACGACACCCTGGTGCGGGGGGTGAGCGCGCTGAAGGTGGCGCCGCTCAAGATGGGTAACGAGGTGCTCGGCACCCTGGTCTTCGGCAGCGAGAAGCGCCGGCACCTCGAGCACGCCGACGTGCGCACCCTGGAGCTCCTCGCGAGCCAGGTCGCGCAGTCGCTCCAGCGCGCGCGCTACTACGCCCAGACGCAGGCCCTCGCCGAAAAGGATGGGCTGACGGGGCTGGCCAACCGCCGCGTCTTCGAGGAGCGACTCGCTCACATGCTCGCCCTGGCCAAGCGCAACGGCAGTCCCGTCACCGTGATCGTCTCCGACATCGATCACTTCAAGACGGTCAACGACACCTACGGCCACCTGACCGGAGACGAGATCCTCCGGCGCGCCGCGCGCATCTTCCAGAAAGGAGCGCGCAGCACCGACCTCGTGGCGCGCTACGGTGGCGAGGAGTTCATCCTCATCCTCGCGGACACCGACATGCGCGGCGGAAAGATCACCGCCGAGCGCATCCGTGAGGAGTTCGAGCGCACGGTGATCACCACCTCGCTCGGCCCCCTGCGCTGCACGGTGAGCATGGGGATCGCCTCCTATCCACAGGTGCCGGAGGACCAGCTGCTGGAGCGGGCGGATCAGGCGCTCTACCATGCGAAGCGCATGGGGCGGAACCGCTCCTTCACCGTGGAGGAGATGGAGCGCTCGCTCGCCGAGGCGAGCGGAGGATCCTGAGCCGCACCCGCCCTCGGGATGTGCGCCGACCGGCAGAGAATACGCCGGCTCCTCCGCCCGTCTCTCCCGAAGGTGGGCGTGGGCGTTGACCCTTCGCCCGACCCGCCGCTAAGCTTTCGCACCTTCCAGGAGGAGAATGACGCCGTGCGCCTGCAGCTACCTGCTTTGCTCGTTCTGATCGGGCTCGGCCTTCCCGCCGTCGGAGCGGCCGAGCCCACGGTCAGCCGCGACGACTTCAAGAAGTACATGGAGACCCAGCTCGCCCTGAAGGATCCCCGCGTCCTGAAGATGCCGGAGAACATCCGCATCCAGCGGATCGCGGAGGTCAACTTCAAGATGAAGGGCGCCCAGCTTCGCGAGGTCCTCGATCGCGTGGAGGCAGCGGGTGGTCCCGAGGGCCTGGCGAAGAAGGAGGAAGCCGCGGTGCGTGCCGCGCTCGAAGGCCTGCCCTTCGCCGATCGCGTCCGCGAGGTTCGCGTCGACACCACCAGCGGCCACGTCGTCACCTACCTCAAGTGGGAGCTTCCGGCCGATTTCCACCACGAGGCCGTCTGGCTCGCCCTGAAGACCGCCGGCGCCTCCGAGCTCACCTCCACCATCCATTTGACCGGCCTGCGCGAGGACGGCGAGACCCTCTGGATCGCCAAGATCGCGAGTGACCGCACGCGCCACATCCGCGAGGACCGCATCGGCGACTGGGCCAAGACCCGCTACCTCCGCCTCTTCGAGGTCGACGTCGACAACACCCGCAAGGGGGGTGGCGCCTCGAGCAGCGCCGACGCCGCCGCTCCTTGAGTGCGGCAGGGCTCCTCGTAACGTTTCCTCGAGGCCCGGGCATCCCCCGGGCCTTCGTCGTCTCTACCCTTCGAATCCTCGTTGCCCCCTCGAAACTCCCTTCGGACCTCGGGGAACGTCCGCCGCAGGACCTCTCGAATGCCCGCCTCGAGCTCGAAACTGGCCGCCCTGGCCTACGAGGAAGGTCCGCTGTCGGACACAAAACGTCTGGTGGAGACCGGGGGAGATGTCCGCCGTGCCCCTCGTGGACGTCTGGCCGAAAGCTGCAAAGCGCTGCCACGAGGGATGAGACCGCGATCGAGGAGGTCACCGGACGTTCGTCAATCTCGATCGGGGAAGAGCCGAGCGGCCGCTGCCTCCACCTCGGCCAAGAGATCCTGCTCCGTCGCCGTGCGCGCGTGTCCGCTGGCCTCGGCGATCTTTTCCATCCGACGGGCATCGAGCAGGCGCAGCGAAATCTCCACTCCCGTATCCGAGCCGCGGACCGTGCCCGATACGATCTGCTCGTAGGTGCGGCGGTGGGCGAGCATGCAGGTGGGATCCTGCTTACACGCTCGTTGCTTCTTGCGCGCCTCGGCCTGTCGCTCCACCGGGTGCGGGCTGCGCGCGCCGAGCGCCGTCACGAGACGCTCCGTCAGCTTTTCGCAGAGAGCCTCGCCAATCTCCTTGGAGCAGGAGATATCCCCCACCCCCAACGTCGGCGTCTTCTCCGCCGCATGGGCGGCCGTCAACGCGGGCGCGATGGCGATCGCTCCAATGAGCCAGAACACGCGCACGCCCCGATCATAGCCCCGACTTGGAGAAAGATGAAATCCCCGCCCGTGTTCATGGAGAGCCGCTTCTTCCGGTGATGTCCGCCGTGCCCTCGAAACCCTCTAGGCGATGTCCGCCAAACTTCAGAAATCCAAGGGAGTTCTGCTCATGCCCCGTCTGGGGACGATGGACGCGGCGGACATTCCCAGAGCCGTCTCGAGGGAACGTGGGACGGGCCTCGGCGGGGGTTCGAAGACCGCGGGCACTCGCGGGCATACGAGGGCGCCAAGGACACCGAGGACAACAAGGTGGCACGGATGGCATCCGAAGCGGTGCGGCGCGGGCCACCATGGCACGACCACGGGAAAGAAAAAGGCGCCGGGGTGACCGGCGCCTAGGGGGGCCCGTGGAGCCCGTCCGTCGGGTGGACGGGCTCGCGCGGGGGTTCATGTTGCTCGCTCAGTTCCCGGCGAGCTTCTCGTAGAGCTTGGAGCGGGGGGTGCCCTTCTTCAGCTCCTCGTCGGCGCGCTTGAGCTCCTCGTCGATGACCTTCTTGAAGTTCTCGAAGGGCTGCGCACCGGAGACGAGACGGCCGTTGATGAAGAAGCTGGGGGTGCCCCGCGCGCCGACCTTGGCGGCATCGTTGGCGTCGGCGTCGACGCGCGCCGCGTACTTGCCGGAGTCGAGGGCGGCCTTGAACTTCTTCATGTCGAGGCCGATCTCCTGGGCCCACTTCTCGTAGTTCTCGCGGCTCAGGCTCCGGAAGTTCTCGAAGAGCTTGTCGTGCATCTCCCAGAACTTGCCCTGCTCGTGGGCAGCCATCGCCGCCTCGGCCGCAGGCTTGGCATTGCGGTGGAAGCTCAGCGGCAGGTGGCGGAAGACGATGCGGACGTCGTCCTTGTAGGTGTCGAGGATCTGCTGCAGGGTCGGGTTGGCCCGGGCGCAGAAGGGGCACTCGAAGTCGGAGAACGCCACGATGGTGACCTTGGCGTCCTTCGGGCCCTTGGTCGGCGCATCCTCGGGGATGCTGACGAAGACGGGCTTGGAAGGCTCGGCCTCCGCGCGCGCCTGCTGCGGTTGCGCCGCGCTGGTGCGGCCACCCTCGATGAGCTTGGCGTAGAGCTGGTCGCGCGGCGTGCCCTTCTTCAGCATCTCGTCGGCGCGCTTGAGCTCCTCGTCGATGACGCGCTTGAAGGCCTCGAAGGGCTGGGCGCCGGAGACCAGGCGGCCGTTGATGAAGAAGCCCGGGGTGCCGCGGGCGCCGCGCGAGGTGTAGAGCTTCTGCTCCTCGAGGATCCGCTCGCGGAACTTGCCGGAGTCGAGGGCCTCACGGAACTTCTTCATGTCGAGGCCGATCTCCTGGGCCCACTTCTCGTAGTTCTCGCGGCTCAGGCTCCGGAAGTTCTCGAAGAGCTTGTCGTGCATCTCCCAGAACTTGCCCTGCTCGTGGGCGGCGTAGGCGGCCTCGGCGGCGGGCAGGGCGTTCCGGTGGAAGCTCAGCGGGTTGTTGGCCCACACCAGCCGGACGTCGTCCTTGTAGGTGTCGAGGATCTGCTGGATGGTGGGCTGGACGCGGTTGCAGAAGGGGCACTCGAAATCCGAGACCTCGATGATCGTCACCTTCGCGTCCTTCGGGCCCTTGGTGGGCTGGAAGTCGTTGAAGGGGACGTTGTAGATGGGCTCGGCCTCCGGCGCCGCCGCGCGCGCGGGCGTCGGGTCCGCCGGCCGCGCCGCGGGAGCCGCGCTCGGCCTCGTATCCGTTCCCCTGGGTTTGATGCTGTATCCACCGGCAAATCCGATGGCGGCGCCGACCACCAGTGCGACCGCGATCGATCCCGTGTTCTTGGCCATCTATGATCTCCTGCTCGTTGTTCGACCCGGCATGCCGGGGGCTCGGCCGGACGTACCGGCACTGGGAAACTTGCTCCGTCGAACGGATGTGTCCCCGGCCTTCTTCCCGGAAACCTGGAGCTCGCGCACCGAGAGAGAGGGGGGGAAGCGAGTCTCGTAACAAAAGCTCGCGCCCGGTGCAAGAAGGGGAGAACGGCCGCCCCGGGCCCGACCGCGGGCGTTCGATTGCGGATGCGGCCCGCGAATCTTCGTATATAAGGGGCCCATGCGTCCCCGGGCGGATCGAATCGTCGATACCAGCGGAACCTTCTGTCCGGTTCCGATCATCGAAACGGCCAAGGCCGCGCGGGAGGAAGGGCCCGGCCGGATCCTGCTCGTGATCGCCACCGATCCGGGCATCGAGGCCGACCTCCCCGTGTGGTGTCAGGGGACGCGCAACGAACTCCTGGGGATCGAGCGGGAGGGCGGACGATACCTCTGCTGGGTCCGTCTGGTCGAAAAGCGATG